>JAHFSN010000155.1 GCA_023265735.1 Spirochaetaceae bacterium
TGGCCCTGCGAAAGTCCCTCGACTTCCCGCCGTTCACCCGGCTCATCCGCATTGTCATCCGGGGACGGGACGAGGACAAGGTGAGGGCCGAGGCCGCCCAGATGGCCCAGACCCTCCGCGAGGCCCTTCCTTCGGCCCCCGACGGAACCGGTCCCGAGGTGCTGGGACCCGTCGAGTGCGCCCTGGCCACCATCGCCGGCAACCGCCGCTGGCAGGTCCTGGTTCGGTCGGCCGACTTCCCCCGGATGCACCACGGCGTCAACTCCGTCGTCCGGGCGCGGACCTCCCGGTCGGGGACGTACCGGGAAATCGACGTCGATCCGCTGAATATGCTATAACGGTCGCCATGAACATGGGTACGACGGTCCATTTGAAGGCCGCCCGCGAAACCGACAACGGCTTCTACTTCACCGACGGCGACGCCGAGGTCCTCCTGCCGCGCAGCGAGATTCCCGAAGGCTGGAAGCCGGGGGTCGAGGCCGACCTCTTCCTCTACCGCGACAGCGAGGACAGGCCCACCGCCACCCGACGCCGCCCTGCCGCCGAGGTGGGCCAAGTGGCCTTCCTCGAGGTGGTCGACGTGGGGGCTCCCGGTGCCTTTGCCGCCTGGGGGCTCCTCAAGGACCTCCTCATCCCCAAGTCCGAGCAGACCACCCCCCTGACGGTGGGTCAGAAGGCCCTCGTCCTGGTCCTCCTGGACCCCCAGACCGACAGGCTCTTCGGAACCACCAAGCTGACGGCCCACCTGGACCGCGATCTTTCCGGGTTCCGGCCTGGCCAGGAGGTAGGCTGCGTGGTCTGGAAACTCCACGAGCAGGGTTGGATCGTCGTGGTCGAGCACCGGTGGCAGGGCATGCTCTACCGGAATGAAACCGGCAACCTGAGGCCGGGAGAGGCCCTGAGGGCCTGGATCTCGGGCCTGCGCGACGACGGCAAGATCGACCTTCGGCAGCGGCCCCAAGGCTTCCAAGACGCCAACCCCGAGGCCGAGGCCCGGATTCTGGCCGCCCTGGGCCGATCAGGGGGCCGCCTCGGGCTCACCGACAAGTCGAGTCCCGACGAAATTTCCGCCGTGCTGGGCCTCTCGAAGAAGGCCTTCAAGACCGCCTGCGGCACCCTCTTCAAGAAGGGAGAGATCCGGTGGGTGGACGGAGGAATCGCTATTTCAGGGAAGGAAGCCGGGTCTTCAGACTGACCGAGGGCATCCGGGGATCGACCATCCTCTGGTCAAATACAAACGAGTCGGTGGCTGTGATCTTCCAGTTGCGGTTCAAAGCCTTGCTGAGGGCAAAGGCGATCTGGTAGAAGTTCCACTTCTGGTTGGAATCGAACTGGTAGAGCCCCGGGTCCCGGTCGAGCATGGACGCGAGGACGGGCACCGTGTCTTCGAGGAACGAGCAGGCCGGCAGCCATTCGGTGCTGCACGAAACCAGCCCATCGGCGGCGAACTCCGCGTCAAGAAAGTCCACCATGTTGTTGCTGCCCGGGGGACCGCCGATCTGCCACCCCAACCGCAGGACCCGGCTGGCGGGATTCTGGTGGAAGACCCTCTCCTCGGCCAGACGCTTCTCCATGCCGTACCCGTCGCCCGCGTCGGGGGTGGTATCGACGGTGAAGGGGCCCTGCTTCTGGGGAGAGAACACCATGACCGTACTGACGTACACGAAGGGAATCTTGAGTTCCCGGCACAGCCAGGCCAGCTCGCTGGTCCATTGGTAGTTGACCGTCCAGCTTTCGTTGGGGGTCCCCGTCGGTTTGGAGGGAACCGCCAGGTGGAAGAGAGCCCCAATCTCTTGGGTCCGAAGAAACTCCTCCATGGCCCAATAGTCCGTGATCGACAGCTGGGATCTGTTCCATCCCACCACTTGGTGTCCCTGGCCCTTCAGGTAGGGAACCAGCGCCGATCCGATCGTCCCGCTGGAACCCGTTACGGCAATCTTCATGAAACCCCATTATAAGCATTGCCGCCGAAAAAGGAAGGCACGGTCCCCAAAAACCGCCGAAGAGGTCCCCAGGAACGGCCTTGTTTGGCCAGGGACCCCATGGTAGACTGCCCCCGTGAGCATCTTTGGCAAGCTGACCGGCGCCTTGATCGGAACCTTGTTTGGTCCATTCGGCATTTTGATGGGAATTATCCTGGGTCATTTTGTCGATCTTGCCCTGGAGCGGAACGCGCAGACCACGGGTTCCGAAGCCCGGGAGCTCGTCACCCGCATCTTTTCCCTGTGGGGACGCATCGCGGCCCCCAGCGGGGCCCTCACCCAGTTTCAGGTGCTCTTCCTGCAGACCGTGCTCACCAACCGGCTCAACCTCCGGGGCGCCGAGGGCCAGCACGCCCTGAGGGTCTTTGAAGCGTCCTTTCAGGACAGTCAAGGCAAGCCCTGGTCGTTTCTCCTCTCCGAAACCACCCAGATCGCCCAGGAAATCTACGAGGACTTCTTCCTCGACCGTCAGACCCTGATCTGGATCTACGCCACGGGGCGCCAAGTGGCCTCCCTGGGAGTTCCCAAGCCGGGTCTGGTCGAGCTGCTCGACGCCGTGGCCAAGGCCTTCTTCATTTGGGAAGAGATGGGAACCTCGGGCGCGGGGTCGGACCAGGGGGGACAGCAGTACGAAAAGACCTGGCAGAACTTTCGGCCGGCCTCCTCGGCGGGGCCCGAGGCCTACGCGGTCTTAGGTTTGAAACCGGACGCCACCGTCGACGAGATCAAGAAGACCTACCGAACCCTGGTGCGCCAGTACCACCCCGACGCGCACACCAACCTTCCCGACGGCGATCCGATGAAGAAGAAGGCCTCCGAACGGTTCCTCCAGGTTCAGCAGGCCTACGAGCGCATCCGCCAAGCCAGAAAATTCTAAAAAAGGGGAAACCATGAAATACGAAATCGACACGATTCCCGTGTGGGACGCCCTCAAGGCCCAGACGGAATGTCCCCTCTGCCTGCTGGAAAAGCGCTCCCGGATGGCGGCGGTCCGCTATTTCCTGGGCCCTTCGGTCATGGTTCCCGAGGTGAGGGTCACGGTCAATGAGACGGGATTTTGTCCGGAGAACCTCAGATTGCTGGCCAAGGACCCCAACAAGCTGGGGCTGGCGCTCTTGGGCCATACCAGGCTCAAGGCCCTCCGGGCCAAGATTGCCAAGAAATCCCAGCCCGCCCGGGCGGCGGCCGAGAAGGCTTCCTCTGGTCCCGTGGCCGGGCTGTCGACCCACGGACCGCTGAAGGAAAAGCTGTCGGCCCTGGCGGGTTTCTTGCGGGACGAGGAGGCCAGCTGCCTCATTGAGGCCAAGGTGACCGAGGACCGCCAGCGCTACGCCTTCACCCTCGTCCATCTCTGGGCCAAGGACCAGGACTTTCGCCGGACCTGGGCCTCGGGCCGGGGAACCTGTCTTCACCACGCCCCCGACCTCCTCCTCATGGCCGCCGAAACCCTGGGGTCCCACGACCTGGGCCCCTTTGCCGCCGAATACCTCGAACTCCTCGACGCCAACCTTTCCCGGGTGGAGCAGGACGTCCTAGCCTTCACCCAGACCTTCGACTCCACGGGCAGCCACGCCATCGCCGGTCGGCCCGAAGGGGCCCTCGACCGCTGCCTGCAGAAACTGGCGGGAACCTTTCCGGAGTACGAAGATGAGTCCAGGGCCCGGAAGGGACCGCTGATGGGAGGAGTGAGCGGGGGCTGACCAGACCCCTCGGCCTCAGACGAACTTCAGGAAGTTAGTGGTGTGCAAGGCGGGATCCCGGTAGTAGCCGCGGTACTCTTCCGGCAAGGCCAGGGCCACCTGCCCCATGATCTCGTCGGCCATGGCCTGGAGCTGGTCCCGGCCTCCTACATGCTCTTCGGGGGTGGCCACGACAAAGGGCCGTCCCACCCGGATCACGATGTGCGGCCGGCGAAGGTGGGCCAGTTCCTTGAGGATGGTGCGGCATCCCCACTGGACCATGGGGTACACGGGGATGTTCTTGTCGGCCGCGAACCAGGCCGTGCCCGGCTGTCCCCTCAGCAGCGTTCCATCCTTGCTGCGCCGGCCTTCCGGGGCCAGGCAGAGGAACTCGCCCCTCTCCAGGACACGCTGGCACCGGCCCAGGGCCTGCCTGTCGAGGCGGCCGCGCCGGACGGGGATGGCGCTCCAGGCCTCCATGATCATTCGGGTGGCGAAGACCTTCCACAGTTCGGCCTTGGCCAAGGCGATGGTGGGCCGGGGCCTGAGCCTCACGTAGAACAGCGGTCCTTCCAGGTTCGAGGTATGGTTGGAGAGGAGAATGGCAGGGCCCTGGAGGGGCAGCTTCTTGAGGTCGCTGTCGTCGATGCGGCAGAACGTCCGGAAGAGAAAGTCCAGGGACGCATTGATGAGGGTCGCCCGCAGCCCCATTAGAAGTACGTTTCCGTGTGCACTCGATGTTCCTCCATTCCGCGGTCCACAAGCAGGGGAAAGACCTCGAAGATCATCCGGGCATTCCCACAGAGATAGGCCCGGGAAAAGGCTCCCAGGTCGGCTTCTTCCAGCCACGCCGTCACCCGTCCTGCGAACGCGCCGCCGGAAAGCTGGGGCCCCGAGACGCAGAGGACGCGGCTGGGGGCAAACTCCGCCCCGTAGTCGTCCTCGGGGTCCCGGACCCCATGGACGAGGGTCGCGTCGAGGTCGGGCCGCGACCGGAGGAAGCTCCGGAAGGGCGCGATTCCGGTACCCGTGGCCACGAAGAGGAGCTTTTCGCCGGGAAGGGCCTGGCGCAGGGTGAACTTTCCCCGGGGACGGTCGACCCTGACCTGGTCCCCGGCGGCCAGGACCGCGAGCTGGGACGACACGGTCCCTCCCCGGACCCGGCGCACGAGAATCTCCAGATGCGGGTCACCCTCACCGGAATACAACGAGTAGGTTCGGGTTTCGGCCCCCGGCAGTCCCACGTCGATGTGCTGCCCCGCCTGGAACGAGGGAAACCGCCGCTCCATGGTCAGCACAAAAGAATCGGGTCCCAGGGCACGGTTCGCGAGGACCCTGGTCGGACGGACAAGATCAAACACGGGGGGCCCTCCCCGGGACCAGATGGAATACCGCGGCCAGCCAGAAGGACCAGGCGCCGGTGAAGGCCAGCAGGTGGAGAGGTTTGGCCCAGGCGGGGAGTCCGCCCAACCACAGGACGAGGCCTACGAGGGCCTGGGCGGCGACACAGCCGGCGATGGCGAGGGTGAGCCGGGTCAACTGAGGGTCCTGGGACCGGCGCCGCCACCCCAGCCAGGCCAGAACAGAGGCCGTCAGGGCCACCAGCCCCGCGTGGATCTTGTGCAGGTCGTAGGCGCCGCCCCAGGCGTTGAACAGGCTGTCGGCCAGATTCTGGTTCCATAGCCAGGACTCCGACTCGTCCCGGACACGAATCCCCAGGGCGCCCTGAAAGAAAAACGTCAGGCCCAGGAACACCAGGACCCCCACCAGGAACCGCGTGGCAGCCGGTCGCGCCGTCCCTACAGCCCGGACCACGATTTCCCTCTGGGCCAGCAGCAGGCCCACCAGGAAAAAGGAGGCCACCAGGTGAAGCGTCACGGAGTACGGCGCCAGTAACGTTCCCACGACCCGGGCCCCGAGCCAAGCAACAAAACCCAGGGTCACGAGCGACAGCCCATTGAGGACGGCCAAGGAGGGCTTCCGGCGGACGACGAAGGCCGTGAAGACGGTGGTCACCACCAGGCCCAACCCGGCCAGGACGCCCAAGAGGCGGTTGGTGTACTCGATCCAGGTCTTTACGGCGTCGAAGACGGCCGGGTGGCCGTCGACGGCGTACTTCTGGGCAAAGTCAGGAGGAAGCTGATCGGCGGACACCGGGGGAACCAGACACCCAAAGCACAGGGGCCAGTCGGGGCACCCCATGCCG
>JAHFSN010000156.1 GCA_023265735.1 Spirochaetaceae bacterium
ATCAGCCTGGCCGGTGCCCTGGCCAGCAACGCCGTACAGATCGTCTTGGCCATGACCGTGGTCTATGGTCCCGCCTCGGGGGTGGTGGCCCCCTGGTACCTCGGCCTGGGTACCTTTACCGGCTGGGTCATGGGTTGGGGCGCCACGGCGTTCCAGCGTCACTCCAAATGGCTGGAGAGGCTTCGTGCCACCGCGTAGGCGCCCCGACTTTCTGGGACCCCGAATCCATCCCACTGTCCGGTTCTTTTGGGGCCTGGGGCTCCTCTCTTGTCTGGTCTTTGCCGGGGATTGGGCCCCCAGGTCTCTCCTGGCGCTCCTGGGACTGGCGTTGGCCCTGGCCTCGGGCAAGCGCGTCAGCATCGCCTACTTTGTGTTCCTGGTGGGGACGGTCGTCGTGTTCCACCTCTTCCTGCCCCTGGGAAAAGTCTGGGTTCAGTTGGGCCCTTGGGCCATCACCGACGGAGCCTTCTACCTCGGTCTGGGTAAGGGAGTGACCTTCGCGGGACTGGTGTTCTTTTCGCTGGCTTCCATCAGCCGAGACCTCCGGCTTCCGGGAAAATTCGGGGCCGTGTGGGGAAAAACCTTCGCGTGGTACGAGCAGCTGATGGACCAGCGCCAGGCCCTGAAGCCCCGGGCCCTGCTCCTTTCCATCGACAGGCTGCTGGAACGGCTCTACCCGACAAAGTCTGGCGCCCCGGCGATGGCCTCGGAGGTTCAGGCGCGACAGGTTCTGCGCACCACAAAGGCGGGATGGGCCCTAGTGGCGGCCTCCTCGGCGGCGGCCTTGACCATCGCGGTCCTGATCCCATGAGGAACCCCCAGGGTCCCATTCTCATCGCCTGGGCGAGCCGGACGGGCAACACGGCCAACCTGGCGCAAAGAATTCTGGAAATCTTGGTGAGAGAAGAACTTCCTGCCGTCTTGGTGCCAGCCAAAGACGTGGACTGGGCCTCCCTGCAGGACTGGTCGGCCCTCGTCGCGGGAAGTCCGACCTACGGTTCGGGAGACCTTCACGCCGACTGGGACCAGCCGGAACGCCAGTTACGCGACGTCGATCTCTCGGGATGGCCAGGGGCCGTCTTCGGATGCGGCAACCCCCGGTACGTCACTCCCTGGTGGGCCGTGGACATCCTGGCCAACCGCCTGAAGAACTGCGGCGCCCACCTGCTCGTCCCGCCTTACAAAGCCGACACCCTCACGGGTTTCCGCGTGAGGGACGCCGACGGCTGGATCGAGGATTTGGCGAGGGAACTCCACCGGGTCCGGGACGAGGAGTCCTGAACCGGGGATGGGACTACTTGGCCGGAGCGGCGTCGGGAGCGTCGGGGGCCAGGGTCGCCGTGGGCACCTCGATGGAAAGCAAGTCGACGTCGAAGATCAGCGTGGAATAGGGAGGAACGACTCCGCCGCCCGCGCCCTGCTCGCCGTAGGCGAGACTCGAGGGAATAGTGAGCCGGTACTTGCCGCCCACGGCCATGAGCTGGATCCCTTCGGTCCACCCGGGGATCACCTGTTCCAGGGAAAACACGGCGGGTTCGCCCCTCTTGATGGAACTGTCAAACTCGGTTCCGTCGGCCAGAGTTCCGGTGTAGTCGACCTTGACGGTGTCGGTCACCTTGGGCTTGGGACCAGCCCCTTCGCGGAGAACTTCGATCTGAAGTCCGGTGGCCGTCGTCACCACGCCCGCCTTCTTCCCATGTTCGGCCAAGTAGTCTTTCTCCTTGGCCATCCGGGTCGCGTTGACCTTCTGCTGGGCCCCTCGCAGGGCATCGTTGACGATCTGCTTGGCTTTTTCGAGGTCAAACTTGGGTTTTGCCGAGCGGTCGAGGGAGTCCTTGAGACCCGCCAGAACCTGTTGGGGATCGAGGGTCAATCCGGTCGAAGCGAGGCTCTGACCCATGAGGAGCCCGAAGGCGTAGTCCACGTCTTGGGAGGACGCGGGGGGGGTATCGGTCTTCTCCTGGGCAAAGACTCCGGCGAGCGCGCACGTCGCCCAAAGCAGGACCAGCAGTTTCTTCATTGTGTTCTTCCTTGTAGACAAATTCTAATCGAGAAAGTGTTCGTTTTGATCATTGCGGCGGTAGGTCACGTAGTCGGAGGGAGAGAACCAGAGGGCCAATTCCCGGGCCGCATCGTTGGCGTCGGCGGACGCGTGGATGAGGTTGCGGACTGATTCGCCAATCGGCTTGGTCGCCGCGAACGTGTGGTGGGCGAAGTCTCCGCGGATCGTCCCGGGGGCGGCCTTCAAGGGCTCGGTGGCACCGCAGATTTTGCGGACATTCTCGACCGCGCTGACGCCCTCAACGGCGAAGGCCACCACGGGGCCCGAGGTGATGAAGGCGATGAGGGCGTTGCGCACGGCCTCGCCGTGGCGAACGGCAATGTCCTCGTAGGTGTAGTGACGGCCGGCCAGTTCGGCGTCGGCCGTCAGCAGCCGCATCGCGGTGATCTTCAACCCCATCCGTTCAAAGCGCTGGAGGATTTCTCCCACCAGCCCCCGGCGGACTCCGTCGGGCTTGATGAGGCAGAGAGTGGTTTCCATGGCCTCCAATGTAACGGTTTTCGTCCCTTTGACAAGACCTGGGGTGCAAGAGTAAGGTCTGGAGCATGCATCGGCGAACCCTCGGGCTCCTGTTCGGTTTGGTCCTGGTCCTCCTCGGCTCCTGCGGCCAGGGCCAGCAAGCCTATCTTGACCGGGTCCAGCCGCTTCCCCGGGAACGCGCTCATCCCCTCTTGGGCGACATCACCGCCATGCTGCCCCACCCCGGGGCCTGGAAACCCGATGACCTGGTTCGAACCTGGAAGGCCTTCCTGGGCGACACGCCCGTTCCCCTCCATCAGGGTACGGCGACCACCTTCGTCTACTATGACTTCACCGGAACGCTGAACGCAGTCTACCTGGAGGCGTCGTTCGCTCCGAAGCGGCTGGAGCCGTTGGAGCGGGTGGGGTCGACGGGCCTCTTTCTGAGAACCTACGACATCTTCCGCCAGGAACGGGCGCTCTACCGCTTCAGTGACGGAAAGCGCGCCCTCCCCGACCCCTTCAACGCGACGCTGGACACCACCGACAAATCGTGGCAGCGGATCACGGCTCCCGACCCCGCCTTCAGCGCGGTCGAACGCGTCGTGGGGGCCTCCGAATCGGGGCTCGGCGGCCAGGATTTGACCGTTCTGCTCCCCAAGGCCTACGACAGGAACCTCGCGTGGACGTACCCCTTCCTGGTCGTAGTGGGGCTAGACGGACTCGACTGGACGGACACCGTCGGTCCCCTCTTGAACGACAACCTCATTCGCCCCGTCCTGGTGTTCAGCGTGGGGACAAAGAACGGCGCCGCCTGGGGCCTGTCCGACCTCCGCTCCACCCTGGAAACCCGGGTCATTCCGTGGATTCGGGAAAACTACCGGGTCTCGAAGACCCCCGCCGATCTGACGCTGGTGGGCTGGGCTTCGTCGGCCAAGGTCGTACAGGATTTGGCGGCGAGCCGTCCCGACTTCTGGACGAAGACCTGGACCCCGGCCGTTGACCCAGCCCGGTCAGACGAGGCCTGGACGACCTTGGCGCCCCCCTATTTGAAGGCTCAATTCGGGGTGGTTCCCCCGTGAGCGACCTCTTCCCTTTCCTGACCGAGGCCGTGACGCCCTGGCATGCGGTGGGGGCCCTGGCCCGTCGGCTGAAAGACGCCGGGTACCGAGAACTGAGCGAGTCCGAACCTTGGCGGCTCCAAGCCTCCCAGGGCTATTTCCTGAGTCGGGGCGGCGCCCTGGCGGCCTTTGTGGTCGGCAGTCATCCTTCGGCCGGCTGGACGGTGGCCACGGCGCACACAGACTCCCCCGGCTGGAAACTGAAGTGGCCGTCGGCCAAGGCGCATCCCTCCGGGGTCACCAGAATCGGTACCGAAGTCTACGGTTCCCCCATCCACTCCACCTGGTTTGACCGCCCCTTGGCGGTGGCGGGCCGGATCTTCGTCCGGGGTCCCCAGGGACTTCGGGAGGTCCTCGTCCAGACCGAACCTCTGGGCGTGTTTCCCAACCTGGCCATCCACTACAACCGCGAGGTCAACAAGGGGCAGGCCTACGACCTGACGGAGCATTTGAGCCTCTTGGCCGCGTTTGGCCCCGAAGGCGGGACGGCGTTCCTGGCCCAGCTGGGGGAGTTTGATCCCACCGACTGGGTGGCCTCCGATCTCTTTGCCGTGGATGCGTCGGCCCCCGTGGCCCTGGGTTCCGACGGACTATTTACGGCGCCACGGATCGACAACCTGGCCGGGTGCCACGCCGTGGTCGAGGGACTTCTGGCCTCCCGGACCTCCACGAGAACGAACCTGGCCCTCTGCTTCGACCACGAGGAGATCGGCTCGACCACGTGGACCGGGGCGGACTCCTCGTTCCTTATCGATTTGATGACCCGGGTGCACCAGGCGGTGGGCGGGACCTCCGAGGACTTCTACCGGACGAAGGCTTCCAGCCTCCTCGTGAGCGTCGACGCGGCCCACGGGGTCCACCCTAACTGGCCTAGTCAGCACGACGAGGCCTATGCCCCCCTCCTGGGTCGGGGCCCCGTGGTGAAGTCCAGCGCGCGGTTCAGCTACGCGACGACCGCTGCCACCGAGGCCCGGGTCCGGGAGGCCGCCCAGGGAGCCGGGGTCACCCTCCAGGACTACGTGATGAAATCCACCTTGGTTCCGGGGAGTACGGTGGGGCCCCTCACCACATCGCTGGCCGGTCTGCCCGGCGTCGACCTGGGCATTCCCATCTGGGCCATGCACTCGGTGCGCGAAACCGCCGACTTGAGGGACCAACAGGCCCTGATCCGGCTCATTTCCGGGGTCCTCAGCCCGTAATCTCTTGAGGAAAATCGTTTCGATGGCTATCCTCGGCCCCATGCACTCCTTCAGTCCCTGGGTCATGCGGACCCTCGCCTCCCTCAGCCTCGACGAAAAACTTGGTCAGCTTCTCCATCCCAACGTGCGTCCCGAATGGACCGAAGCCCAGCTGGCGGAGGTCTTGCCGCCGGTGCGATTGGGTGGAGCCTTTGTCTTCTCGGGGTCGGGCGAGAACTTCGCCCGGGTCACCCGCTGGCTGCAGGGCGGAGGAGGTTTGCCCCTGGTCATCAGTACCGACCTCGAGAGCGGGGCCGGTCGGATGATTACGGGAGCCACCTCGTTCCCTGACCTCATGAGCCTCGCCGCGGCCGACGATCCTGAACTGGTACGGGTGATGGCCGAAGCGACGGCCGTCGAGGCCCGGGCCCACGGGGTCCACTGGACCTTTGGGCCCGTCGTCGACGTGAATGCTCATCCCGGCAGTCCCATTGCCAACACCCGAAGCCTGGGAGACGACCCGGACAAGATCTCCCGGATCGCGGCGCTCCTCGTGGAAACCATGCAGGCCCACGGTTTGGCGGCCACGGTCAAGCATTTCCCCGGCGACGGGTGGGACGACCGCGACCAGCACTTGGCCACTTCCATCAACCCGCTGTCCAAGGACGAGTGGAAACGGATGAGCGGAAAGCCGTTTCAGAGGGCCTTCGATGCGGGGTGCTGGACGACCATGATCGGACACATCGCCCTGCCGGCCGTCGACCCGGGGATCCCCGGTGATCCGGCGGGCCCGCCTCCCTCCATCCTGAGCCGCAAGGTCACCACCGACTTCCTCAGGGGAGAGCTAGGCTTTCAAGGTTTGGTCGTGAGCGATGCCACCGAGATGGGGGGCTCGTCGAGCCGGGTGCGCTCGACGTACGACCTGGTGGTGGGGATGATCAATGCCGGGAACGACATGCTGCTGTTCTGCGACGCCAAGCGCGACTGGGAGCACCTGCGGCGCGCCGTGGCCAACGGCGACCTTTCGGCG
>JAHFSN010000157.1 GCA_023265735.1 Spirochaetaceae bacterium
GGGAGGCCCTCGGCGGAACCGTGGACGTGACCCAGGCCACGGCGAACGACGTTTCGGGGCAGGGGCGGGCGTTCCGCGTGGCCACCGCCCCCGTGGGGAGGGGCCCCCATGCCGTGGCTCTGGTTCAGGTTTGGGGCCCCCTTCAGTCTGTGAGGTGGACCCTGGCGCGGGTCCAGAACCTCTTGGTGTCGAGCATGCTGGCGCTGCTCATCCTGAATGCTTGGCTCATGGGCATGGCGTTGCGTCGGGCGTTCCGGCCCGTGGATGCCCTGGTGGCCGACATCCACCGGATCACCGAGCGGAACCTCTCCGTCCGAGTTCCCGTCCCCGACACCAAGGACGAGATTCGAAGTCTGGCCGAGACCTTCAACGCCATGCTCGACCGTCTCGACCAGGGGTTTCAATTCCAGACCCGCCTGTTCCAAGATCTGTCCCATCAGCTGAAGACCCCCTTGGCCATCCTGACGGGCACCCTGGAGACCGCCCTCATCAAAGGACGAACCGCCGGGGAATACCGCGATATCTTGGAGAGCAACCTCGACGATGTGGCCAGGATGACCCAGCTGATCGAAACCCTGCTGCTGTTGGCCCGTCTGGACTCGAAGCAAGTGATCCTGCAGCTCACTCCTTGGGACCTCGAGGAATTTTGCCGCCGCTGGGTCGAGGATTTCTCCCTGCTGCTCGAGTCCAAAGACCTGAAGGCCGTTTGGGTTTCCGCAGGACGGATTCCCGTGGTCATCGACCCGGCACGAATCGGCCAAGCCATCCTCAACCTGGTGGAGAACGCCGTCAAATACAGTCCCCCGGCGGCGGCCATCACGTTTGAGTTTTACCGTCAGGGCGCCTACGGGGGACTGCGCCTCATCAACCAGGGCCCCCCGCTCACCCCCGGAAGTGAGGAGAAGATCTTCCAGAGGTTCTTCCGCGAGGCCGAAGGCTCTCCGGGTTTTGGACTGGGCCTCTCCATTGCCCGGGCCGCCGTCGAACTGCACGGAGGCACCCTCCGAACCTTCTCCCCCCCCGTGGGGGGCGCCGGATTTCAACTGGAGCTTCCCCTGCACTGGGAGGTCAGCCCTTATCGGGACCCCGATCGGCGGTAGGCGGGCCTGCCGTCCGATATCGAAGCGTTTCGACGTGACGGAATTGCCCCCGCCTTGTCCAGCCTATCCGGGCCGCTCCCCATGAGAACTCTGTAAGTTCTTGATTCGAATTTCCGCCCAATTATGAGGATTTTGAGTCTTTGGTGAGATTCCCCGAAATCCCTTGAGGTCCGCGTAACCTCCCCCGTATAAGGACTCCAAGAACGGCGGCCGCCCTGCGGTTGCCAAGATTTCAAGGAGTATTTCCATGAAGAGAATTCTGGCTTCATTGGCCTTCGTCGGTCTCGCCGCCGGGGCCTTCGCCCAGGCCGCGCCGGCCCCGGCTGCCCCCACCTTTACCTGGAATGGTTACGTGTCCACCGGCGTGTCCGTCGTCGGCAACGGTACGGATAAGGCGATCATCGGTCTCTGGGACGATGACAACTGGGGTCCCGGTGGTCGCATCAATTTTGAAGGCCTCATCGCCCAGGGCGACTCGGGCTTCAAGTTCCAGCTCCGCGGCGATGGCGCGTTCCTGGCCGGTTCTGCCGCCACCGCTCAAGGCGCCAACACTTCGACCCAGAAGTCCGTGTACTTCAAGACGGCCTACGCCTATTCGAACTTCTTCGACAAGGTGCTCTACACCCAGGCCGGCATCATCAACGAGCAGACCTCCCGGGCCGGCGGCGACGCGTCTCTGCGTGACACCTTCACCAAGGAAACTCCCGGAGTTGTCTTCGTGGTTCGCCCCGCCCTCGAAGGGGTGACGGCGGCCCTGGACGCTGGTCTCGTGGGCCTGTCGACGGACAAGACGACTCAGAACCTTTCCGACGTCAACTTCACCGTTGGCGGCTCTTTGGTGGCCAAGGGCCTGGCTCAGGTCAAGACAGGCCTGCTGTTCGCGGACACCACTCTGGGCGTGGCGGGTAAAGACGCCACCTACGGCGTTGGCAAGGCCTACGTGGCCGCTGGCCTCGACGCAGTTCCCAACTTGAAACTCTGGCTGGAAGGTTACTTCGGCGGGTACGACAAGGGCGGTCTGACGTCCAAGCCCAAGTCGGCTTACCTGGGCTCGGGCAACGATGTCGGGATCACCATTCTTGCTGAGACCGCCAAGTACAGCTTCACCGACTACGATCTGCCCGCCCTGACCGTTGGTCTGAAGTCCTATCAGTACCTCTACGGAGGAGACATCAAGGCCAACGCGGCCGGTGACGCCGTGGCCCCCAGCTACTTTGTGACCCCGTGGGTGTCGTACGCTCTGGACGGCGGCATCGTTCCCAAGCTGGCCCTGACCTACTTCTCCGGAGCCGAGATCCTGGGCTCCTCTTACAGCGCCACCCCCCAGAATGGCAAGGTGGATACCGTCCTTGGTCAAGGTCCGACCCTCGTCAAGGGCGACGCGAACAAGATCGCCCTCTTCGAGATCAAGCCTTCGGTGCAGTTCAACGTGGGCGCCACCCAGTCGATCACCGTGGTGTACGCCTACGACATGAGCGTCGGCTCCGACGACGTGTACTTCCAGGACGGCTACACCGCTTCGACCGCCAAGTCCAACAGCATCTTCCAGGTGAACTACATCTACACGTTCTAAGAAGCCGTGCTTCGTCCCTTCGGGGATGCCTCTGCAGATTGAGCCAGACCCCGGGTGGAGCGACCGCCCGGGGTCTCTTTTTATCTGTTCGGTGAGCCAGGGAAAGGGGAAAGGCGCATGGGAGAAACTTGTCTGTCGATGCCTACATGTTGTCCCTGGCCCTCAATGACAAAGCCGCTAGGGTTCACCGGGGACGAAGAACTTCTGACGTTCCCCGGCTTGAAGGTCGAATGATTGTCCTGGGCTATTCGCTGGAAGGTTCGGCGTACACCAAGGTGTCGTAGCTTGTCACGGCCGCGAACCCCAGTCCGTTGATGAGCAAGAAGGTCCCACCGAGGATCAGCTGGCCCCCCGTCCCGGAGTCTCCCCTGGCGTACGACGTTGACCCCGAGCTGAGCAAAGCCGATCCGCCCGCCAAAAGACCCAGGGAAATCCAGGTGGGATAGACGTTCGGTACCTTGATGATCTTGATGTTTTTCAGCACCGTCGTACCCGTGGGAGCTCGCTGGAAGGCGTCGCTGACGGCTTCATTGTATTCCTGGGCATAGGCGGTGGGAGTTACCCCCAAACCGGCAAAATCAAAGTGGGACGACTTTCCGACGACTTCCATCTTTTGGCTGGCGTCGCCGAGGTAGGTCATCTGGGGCGGCGCTATCGAAGTGCAACCGGACAGCGCCAGGGCACTGACTAGGACTAGGGGAAGGCTCTTAACAAGCTTCATGGCGAATCTCCTCTTTTTTTCGATGTCCACAAAACAAGCTGGCTTTCGGAAAGGTCTCCTGCTATCTCTTTTCCCGCGCGAAAACTTCTGCTCGGCGGCGAGACACCACTTTCGGCCCAGTATATTCTCCCTTTCGCTTTCGATCAAGGTTGATCGAACGGTGAAACGAGGCAAAAGTTAAGGAAGATTTGCGATTTTCCGTCGGCCCAACGACAAAACTAGGACGAACCACCCGAAAGGGAAGACCGCACCTGGGCCCAATCGATGGCCAAGGGGCGAACCGTCCCCGAAAAGGGGGCCGACTTCGCCTTCAAGATCCGCCGCTCCCGACTCGGATGATCGAGGAGATAGGGAAGATTCTTTTGGACGAACCGTCCCTGGGGTGAATCGGGGAGCCCCGCCAGGAAATCGCCGAAGTGCGAGGGACTGATCCCGGCCCTGGCGAGGGCGGCGAATGCGAAATCGTCGGCGCGATCCTCGACGGTTCGGGTGAACGCGTTATGGGCCAGCATCTGGGCAACCTCGCGCAAAGCGTTGCTGTCGCTCGACAACACAGACAGAGAGGCGAGGATGAGACTTCGCTTGAGGGCATCCGCCGGATCATGGTGGAACACGTGGCCCATTTCGTGGGCGAGTACCGCGGCGACCTCTTCGGCGTTGGCGGCGTGCTCGAGGAGCCCTCGATTCACGACAATAAGCCCCCCCGGAAAAGTGAGCGCGTTGATCTCCGAGCTGGCAACCACCACGATCTCGACCGGATAGGGTAGCGGGTGCTCCAGCCCCGATTCCAGCCGCTTCTCAATGGTCTGGAGGGCAGCCGAAACCTGGGGGTTGTGGATCTCGGCGGCGTCGACGGCCTCTTCGAGGTGATCGCGAAGCAGCGATTTCACGGTCAGTTCCCAGGAGGCGGGCGGATTCTCGGATTTCGGAGACACCCAGGTGACGACTCCCCAGGCTACCCCCAGAAGAACCGCCAAGACGGCGGCCACCAGGAGTGTTTCTCGGACGGAGAAGCTCCGGCCCATTCAAACGCCGCTAGGAGGGGCGTTTCGGACTTCCGGTTTCGGTCGTCGGTTCCGTCCGGACCCAAAATACCGGTCGTAGGCCAAGCGCCCGATGACGGGAAAGTAGACGAGCCGGCCCTTGCGGGACAGTACGGCACCGATAATGCTGAAAACCAGATACACCAGATAGACCAGGAGGCTGAACACCGAGAACACCCAGAAGGCCGTGAGGTTCTGGGGCACCCCGGGACCTTCTCCAAAGACTCCCACAAGAACGATGACCCCCCAGACAATCCAGACCGCCGAGATGATCGACGCTGGTATCGAGAAGAGGAGGGATTGGTAGGTATGGAAACCGGTAAAAGCCGATTTTTTGCCGTTGACGGCGTGGTAGATGGCCGCGGCGATCAGGCCCAGAAAGGGGAGGGGAAGACCCAGGTGGAGGGCCCCGAACACCATCAGGTAAGCCCCCATGGCGTCCTCTTTGTCTCTGCTGGGAATCTCATCGGGTTGCGGAAGGGAATCGGACATGGGTTACCTCTCAGGGACGCCCGCCGGAGTCGTCGCGGGCGTCCCTCATTATCTCATTTTCCCGTGAACGGAGGATAGGTGTCCGTGAGGAAACCGGCGTAGGCGGTGAATCGGATCAGCCACCGGTGGGTTCCCACAAGGAAACTGTGGAAGTTTTCCGGAAAACTGCCCGTGAAGAGCACGGCCCACCAAGCCAGGAAGCTGAGGATACCGGCCCAGATCAAACGGAAGAACAGGCAGAATCCGTGGGGGATGTAGAAGTAGAGCCAACCAAAGAGGGTCCGGAGGATCAAGGTTCCCCGGCTCAGCTTCTCGGGATAGTCAATCTCAACCCGAACCGCCCCGCTGGTTCCCGAGACCCCAAAGGAAGGGTACTCGTCCGTCAGGTTTCCCACCGACGCGGCGACCCGGGTGTTCCACGCGATCAACCCAACTTGGAACTCAAAGAAGCTCTTCGGGTACTTTCCCGTGAAGAGCACGGCCCACCAGGAAATGAAACTGAGGATGGCTCCCCAGATTCCGACGAACAGGAGGAGAAAGAGATGTGGAATCGAGATGTACAGCCAACCGAAAAACGTCCTGAGGAGCAAGGCTCCCCGGGAGAATTGATCTTGGCGCTGAATCGTCAAGGCCATCAGATACCTCCGAACAGTTAAGATTTCTCAAAGGATACCCCAACTACCGACGAAATCAACTAGAATCTTTGGCGACCCTCGTGCGGAAATTTCCCGGTTTGGACGAAAACCGGTAAAATTCCCCCAAATTGGTCATCCGAAATCGATTGTCCGAACGAGCCCGTGGCTTTATGCTACCGCCATGAACCTTCGCACGAAGCTCTTTCTTTTGGTGGCGTCCTCCTGTTTCATGCTGCTTGTTTCTGTGGCCGCCTACTTTGCCTTGCTG
>JAHFSN010000158.1 GCA_023265735.1 Spirochaetaceae bacterium
GTCCTCCTTCCTGCACGTTCCTCGCCCGCCCCAGGAATTGCCCCGCCGCCCCCGCCCGGCTATAATCACCCCCTATGAGTCAGATTGAACTGCCCAAGGTGTACAACCCCCAGGATTTTGAGGACCGCCTCTACGAGTTTTGGCTGAAGAACGATTTGTTTTCCCCCCGGGGCGAAGGCAAACCGTTCGTGGTGGCCATCCCTCCGCCCAACGTCACCGGGGTTCTCCACATGGGCCATGGGCTCAACAACTCCCTCCAGGACGCCCTGGTCCGGTACTGGCGGATGAAGGGTCGTCCCACCCTGTGGGTGCCCGGCACCGACCATGCGGGGATCGCCACCCAGCAGGTGGTGGAGCGGCGCCTCCAGAAGGAGGGCAAGACCCGCCACGACCTGGGCCGCGAGAAGTTCGTCGAGCTCACGTGGAAGGTCAAGGAAGAGCACCACGCCATCATCAGCCAGCAGCTGAAGAAAATCGGTGCCAGCCTCGACTGGAAGCGCGAGCGGTTCACCATGGACGACGGCCTCAACCGCGCCGTGCGCCACGTGTTCGTCGAGCTCTACAATCGCGGCCTCATCTACAAAGGCCGCTACCTCGTGAACTGGGACCCCGACGCCCAGACGGCCATCAGCGACGACGAGGTCGAGCACAAGGAAGTGGCCGGGTTCCTCTACCACATCAAGTACCCCTTCGCCGACGGTTCGGGCCACGTGCAGCTGGCCACCACGCGCCCCGAGACACTCTTGGGCGACGTGGCAGTGGCCGTCCATCCTTCGGACGAGCGCTACACCGGGCTCGTGGGCAAGCTGCTCACCCTCCCCATAGCCGACCGGCCCATCCCCCTCATCGCCGACCCGTTCGTGGACAAGGAGTTCGGCACCGGCGCCGTGAAGATCACTCCGGCCCATGACCCCAACGACTTCGAGGCGGGCCGCCGCCACGACCTGCCCCAGATCAACATCCTCAACCCCGACGGCACCCTGGGGCCCAACGTCCCCGACCGGTACAAGAGGCTGACTACCCAGCAAGCCCGCAAGAAGATCGTTCAGGAGCTTACCGACCTGGGGCTCTTCGTCGAGGCCCAGCCCCACAAGCACCAGGTGGGCCACGCCCAGCGGTCCGGGGCCGTGGTGGAGCCCTACCTGTCGGAACAGTGGTTCGTGAAGATGAAGCCCCTGGCCGAGAAGGCCCTGAAGGCCCTGAAGGACGACGAGATCCGGTTCTATCCCAAGCGCTACGAGAACACCTACACCACGTGGCTCGACGGCATCCGGGACTGGTGCATCAGCCGCCAGCTGTGGTGGGGCCACCAGATCCCCGTCTGGACCTGCCAGGCCTGCGGCCAGGTCCACGTGGTCATGGACGCCCCGGAAACCTGCGACAAGTGCGGTTCCGAGAAGCTCGTCCAGGACCCCGACGTTCTGGACACGTGGTTCAGCTCGTGGCTGTGGCCGTTCTCGACCCTGGGCTGGCCCGACCAGACCCCCGACCTGGCCAAGTACTATCCCACCACGGCCGTGGTCACCGCCTACGACATCATCTTCTTCTGGGTGGCCCGGATGATCATGGCCGGCCTGGAATTCACCGGCAAGGCCCCGTTCCGGGACATCTACATGACGCCCCTGGTCCGGGACAAGCAGGGCCGCAAGATGTCCAAGAGCCTGGGGAACGGCATCGACCCCCTCGAAGTGGTGGCCGAGTACGGGGCCGACGCCCTGAAGTTCACCATGGTGTACCTGTCCAGCCAGGGCCAGGACATCAACCTCGACAAGGACGGCTTCAAGCTCGGGTCGAAGTTCGCCAACAAGATCTGGAACGCCAGCCGGTACCTCTTGATGAACATCCCCGACGAGGGAGTCCTGCCCGCCGGCCAGCTGGTGAAGAACGACGTGGACCTCTGGATCGAGGGACGGCTCAACGGCGCCATCCGCACCGTCGACGAGGCCATGGCGGCCTACCGGTATAACGACATGGGCCACGCCATCTACGACTTCTTCTGGAACGACTTCTGTGACTGGTACGTCGAGGCTACCAAGCTGGAGTTCTACGCCGACGACCCGGTGCGCAAGCGCCAGGCGGTCAGCAAGCTCGTCCTCGTCCTCGAGGAGAGCCTGCGGCTCATGCACCCTTTCCTTTCGTTCATCACCGAGGAGATCTACCAGCAGCTCCCCGGTCACGGGTTCAGCCTCGTGACGGCCCCGTACCCGGTGGCCGATCCCAAGCGCGACAACCCCCAGGTCGAGGTGCAGTTCGGCCTCCTGAAGGAGCTGGTCAGGGGCGTGAGGACTCTCCGGTCCGAGTTCACCATTCCTCCCGAGAAGGACATCGCCGTCACCGTGGGCCTGGCCCCCGGGTTCGCCGACGCCGACTTCCTGAAGCGGCACCGGGACTTGGCGGCCCTCTTCACGGGTTCCGAGGGCCTCGCCTTCGGGGTCATGGGGACCAAACCGGCCGGAGTGCTGACCGTGGTGGGCAAGGGGTACGAGACCTACGTGCAGATCCTCGACCTCATCGACGTCCCCAAGGAAAAGGACCGCCTGAAGAAGACCATCGACAAGACCGCGGGCTACGTGACGTCCGTGGAGAAGAAGCTGGCCAACCAGGCCTTCGTGGCCGGGGCCCCCGCCGAGGTTGTCGAGGCCGAGCGGAGCAAGCTGGCCGAGGCCCAGATCAACCTGACCCGGCTGAAGGCCTACCTTCAGGAACTGGAAGGCTAGGGTTGGACGAAGGCCGTTCGGCACGAAGGGACTTTCCACGGCTCGTGGAGAGCCTTCCCGTGCGGCTGGAATTCGTCCGCTGGAACGAAACCGACCCTGTGGCCAGCGACCGGGCCTTTGAGACCACCACCGTCGACGTGAGCGCCCGGGGTTTGGGGCTCTCCCGGGTGCCCACCCTCACGTCCGACTTGAAACAGAAGCTGATTTCGGGACACCTCAAGGTGAGGTTGACCCTGACGGTGGACCGGGCCAGGCAGCTGCACCTCTTCGGCCGGCTGGTCTGGGCGGGCCTGGAACTTTCCCGGGCCGTGGACGACGACAGGGCCGGCCTCAGCTTCATCGACATCCCCGACGCCGCTTTCTGGTTTCTCAAGGAGTACGTGGAAAAGCGGCTTCCGATAGACTCCTAAGAATCCTCGAGGATGGAGAGGATGTTTCCCGCCGGATCGAGGAACCATGCGATCTTGGGGCCGCCTCCGAGGAAAATGCCCCGTTCATCCTGTTCCATCCCTTCGTAGCGCTCCATGGTCACCCCTTGGGCCGCCAAGGCGTCCACGGCATGGGTGATGTCGCGAACGGGAAAGTTCAGCACCGTGTACGTAGCAGGCTTGTGGGCAGGACCCTTGGGGTAGACGAGGACTGCGGCCCCGGAGCCCAGGTGGAGGGTCAGCATGCCGTGGTCCTCGGTCACGTTCAGCCCCAGAAGGTCCTCATAGAACGGACGAACCCGGGCAATGTCGTCCACCGAAAAACCCGAAAAGGCCTGGCTCTTTCCAAACATGTCTATCCTCCGCGGCCAAGATACTGCCGGGTAGGAGTTTAGCCAACCTTCAGCGTCGAACCATTCTTCCCCTTGACCACTTCGACGCGGCTGCCGATGCGCTGGCGCAGCTCTGGGACGTGGCTGATGATGCCCACACTGCGGTGCTGGCCGAGGTCGTGGAGGATGGCCATGGCCCGGTCGAGGCTCTGGTCATCGAGGGTGCCGAAGCCCTCGTCGATGAAGACGGCCTCGAGCTTAAGGCCCCCGGCCCTCTCCTGGATCACGTCGGCGAGGCCCAGGGCCAGGGCGATGCTCGTCATGAACTTCTCCCCGCCCGAGAGGGTACCCACGGCCCTCTCCTGGCCGGTGTAGCTGTCGATCACCGAGAGGTCGAGGCCCCAGTCCCTCCGGGCGTCGGATCCCTGGGTCTGGACCTTCAGGGCGTACCGGCCCGCGCTCATGGACGAGAGGCGCTGGGTGGCCGACGCGGTCACCTGCTCGAGGGCCTGGATGAGCACCCAGGTGGTGAGTTTGAGGTTCTTGGTGTTGCGTCCGTCGAGGGCCTGGGCCACGGGGACGAGGCGCTGGAAGGCGGCGTCCACGGCCTCCTTCTGCCCCAAGACGCGCCGCACCTCCTCGTCGAGCCTGTCGAGGTCCCTCAGGGCGAACTCCCGTTCCTTGGCGGCCTCGGCCTTTTGGAGGCGGTCGGCCCGGCGCTCTTCCAGGGCCTGGGCCGCCGGGGCCAAGGGACGGGGTTCTCCTTCGGGGAACTTGGCCTCCAGGGCCGCGAGCTCCCCGGCCAAACGCTGCCGCTCGGCGTCGAAACGTTCGAGTTTTTCCTCCAGACCTCGCAGGACGACCTCGTCGAGCCGGGCCACCCTGGCCTCGTCGAGGGTCCAGCCGTCCTGGGCCGCGGCGTCTTCCAGGGAAGCCTGGAGCTTGCGGTACTCGTCCCTCTGGGCCACCAGCTGCTTCTCGAGCTCTTCGATACGGGTGGCCAGCGTCTGGCGGGTCTGCTGGAGGGCCTCGATGCGCTGGCGGTCGGTGTCCAGCCGCCGACGCAGGGCCGCCTCTTCGGTCCCCAGGGCCTGGAGCCGGGACGAAGGGTCCTGGGGAACAGTCTCGGCGAAGGCCTTCCGCCGGGCCGTCCACGACTCCCGGGCCGCCGTGGCTTCCCGGGCGGCGGCACGGGCTCGGTCGGCTTCGGCGGCGGCCTCGGCGCAAAGGGCCCGGGCGGCGGCGTCGGCCCGGGCCCAATTCCCCAGGGTGTCCACCCGGGTCTGGGCCTCGGCGCGCTCCCTTTCGGCGGCCTCTGGGTCCAGTCCGCGGGGGAACGGGAGGGCCGATAGACGATCGGCCAGGTCTTTTCGGCGGTTCTGGGCCACGGCTAGGCGTTCCCGGGCGGCGTTCTGGGCCGCGAGGGCCTCCTGGTGGCGCACCGGTGTCTCGGCAGAGGCCTCGGGCCAGGGCGCGGGGTGGGGATGGTGGACCGACCCGCAGACCGGGCAGGGCTGGTCGGGCTGGAGGGTCTGGGCGAGGTCGGCCGCCGCCAGGGCGTCCTTGATCTGGGTCCAGAGGGCGGCCTCGCGCTGGGCGGCTTCGGCGAGGTCCCTGGCCTCGGCCTCCGCCTGGGCCGCCTCGATTTGCTGGTCTTCGAGGTCGCGGCGCTGGCGGGCCAGTTCGGCGTCGGCCAGGGCCGCCTGGGCGCCCTGACGGGCCCCGTCGAGGAGGGCGAGGGAAGCCTCGAGACCGGGGCCTTCGGGGGCCGGCGGAACGGATTGGGTCGCATTCCTCAGGGCCTCTTCGGCGGCCGCCAGCCGGGCGAGGGCCAGGGCTTCGGTCCCCTGGGCTTGGGTCTCGGCCGCCGTGACCTCCTGGGTCTGCTGCCAGAGGGTCAGCTGGTGCTCGAGGGTGCCCTTCTCCTGGAGAATCTGGGTCAGCCGGGCCTCCCGCTGTCCGGTCGCCTCGGCGTCGAGGTGACTCTGATGGAGTTCGGCCTCCACGGGCACGAGTTCAGCTTTCGAGAGTTCCTGGGTCGCCCGTAGGGCCTTGCCCTCCTCAAGGATGCTGGCCTGCCGGTCGAGGTCTCCGGCCAGCGGCCGGGCCTTCCTTCCCTGGATCATCCGGATCCGGTCGCCCTCCAGGACCTCGGCTCGGGCGTCCTGGTCGCGCTGGACCTGGCGTTTGGATTCCAGGATCCGCCACTCGTCCCAGAGGGCCGTAAGCCTCAGGAGGGCGTCGCTGGCCTCGGCCTCGGCCTGGGCGGCGGCCTGCAGGCCCTGGGCAGCCTCGGCCGCGGCAGCCTCGAGGGCGGGCCGGTCGGCACCGGTTCCCAGCTTCTGCTGAAGTTCG
>JAHFSN010000159.1 GCA_023265735.1 Spirochaetaceae bacterium
GGAGCCGCCGGGTCGTCCTCTGAGCCGATTCGAAACCAGCCCGGTGCCAGCAAGGATACCAGGGAGTTGGCCCCCGACCGGATGAGTTCGGAGACGTCGTAGGTCTGGTAGCCGAGGCGGTGGGGCGAGGTTCGGCCAGGGTTCAGGTCGGTGTCGGTCACCGGGCGCTCGTTGAGGCTCACGTCGTAGAGTACCTGAGCGGTGGCGTAGAGCCGGGCCGAGAGGGGGCTGAAGGGAACCTGGAACTCGTGCCGCAGGACTTTGACGCGATGAGAACGCTCGTCGGGGCCCTCGGGAGTGATCCACGCGGCGGGCCAGGTTCCGGGGGCCAGGGAAGTTTCGAACCACTGGGGCTCGGACCAGTCGGAGACCTGGCGGCCCGTGCCGGTCACCCTCACCCGGAACCAGTACCTCGTCTGGGGAACCAGGGCGGGTCCCCGGTAGGCGACCAGGTGCGACTCCCCGTCGGTCACGGGGCGGGAATCCCACAGCGGTTTGGCGAAGTCGGCCGTGGCCGACACCTGGATCCGGCGGGTCCTCTGGCGGTAGTTGGGAGCGGTGTCCTTCACCTTCCACGAGAACCGGGGGCGAAATTCCCCCAAGCCCAGGGGACGGATCTGCTGTTCGGTGCGCAAGTCAAAAACGGTCATGCTCAGGGTCTCCTGCCGTCCGGGTGTTGGTCTGCCGAAGTTTAGCATTCCCGGCCCTGGGCAGGAAGCCGCAACCTACAAGAAGTACTTCACCGGAGTTGGGTTGCGTTCCCCAAAATTGCGCTGATGCCAGTACGGGTAGACCGGCGGGATCTCGCTGGCCCTGTCCAGTTTCTCGACCTGGGCCGCCGAAAGGTTCCAGCCCACGGCCCCCAGGTTGTCCTTCAGCTGCACCTCGGTCCGGGCCCCAACAATGACGGTGGAGACCGAGGGCCTCTGGAGCAGCCAGTTGAGGGCCACCTGCGAGACTGACCTTCCGGTTTCTCCGGCCAGTTCCTCGAGGACGTCCACCACCCGGTAGAACAGCTCGTCGGACACCGGCGAACCCTCGGCGGCGCCCTGGGCCACCCGGCTGCCCGCCGGCAGAGGCTGGTTCCGTCGGTACTTGCCGCTGAGCCGGCCCTGGGCCAGGGGGCCCCAGACCATGGTCCCCACGTCCTGGTCCAGGGCCAGGGGGATGAGTTCCCATTCAAGTTCGCGGTAGAGGAGGGAGTAGTGCACCTGCTGGACGGTGAACCGGGCCAGGCCGTGCCGCTCAGCGGCGGCCAGGGCCTTCATGGTGTGCCAGCCGGAATAATTGGAGCAGCCCACGGCCCGGACCTTTCCCGATTCGACCAGGTGGTCCAGGGTGCGGGCGGTGTCGTCGGCCGCCGTCTGGGCGTCGAAGCCGTGAAGGATAAACAGATCCAGGTAATCGGTGCCCAGCCGCTTCAGCGAACCCTCGACGGCGGCCAGCAGATGGTGGCGGGAATGGCCCACGTTATTGGGTCCGTCACCCTGACGGAAGGTGGCCTTGGTGGAGATCAGCACCCCATCTCGGCGGCCCTTCAGAGCCTTGCCGAGGATCTCCTCGGACTGGCCGCTCGAGTACACATCGGCGGTGTCGAACAGGTTGACCCCGGCCTCGAGGCACACATCGACCAGGCGTTTGGCCTCCGCCACGTCCGTCTTCCCCCATTTTCCAAAGAAGGGGTGATTTCCCCCAAAGGTGCCCGTTCCAAAACACAGGGCCGAAACTTTCAGCCCCGAACTCCCCAGCCGTCGGTATTCCATCGTACAAACCTCGCTGTTCACCAAGGTACTATGGGGAATCCTTCCGGGCCAGAGGTCAAAAGGGTCGGCTTACCGGACCACCCAGCGGGCCAGTTCCAGACCCAGACCGGCCACGAGGCCCAAACCAAGGGCGGTACGCCCCAAAATCGCTTTCATCGCTTAGCTCCTTACAGGGACGAACATACCACTAGAGTCGATCAAAGGCAACTATAGTCCCATGATGACTGACATCGTCGTGCTAGAGAGAACCGGAGCGTCGAAAGGGGCGGGAGAAAGGGACTTGCGCCCTGGGCCCCGTCCGCCCCATACTCCGGCCCATGGACGAACCCCTCAAAGCCTTCCTGGTCACGCTTCAGCCCCCGGGCGAAACCGAATCCCGGGCCAGCGGACACTTGGACGAGCTGAAGGGTCTGGTGAGAACCCTGGGCATGGAGACCCTGGAGGGCATCGTGGTCCGGCACCGCGAGAAGCACCCCCGGCTGCTGGTCGGTTCGGGGAAGGCCACCGAGATCGCCGACCGGGCCAAGGAACTGGGCGCTGACCTGGTCATTTTCGACGACGAGCTGTCCCCCAGCCAACAGCGCAACTGGGAGTCGGACACGGGCCTCACTGTCATCGACCGCCAAGAAGTCATCTTGGAGATCTTCTGTGACCGGGCCCTGACCCGGGAGGCCGTCCTTCAGGTCGCCCTGGCCCGGATGCAGTACAGCCTGCCCCGGCTGGCCCGGAGCTACACCGACCTTTCGCGGCAGCGCGGCGGGGCCCGGGGCAACCGGGGTGGCGGTGAAATGCAGCTCGAGGTCGACCGGCGGGTCATCCTCGACAAGATCGACAAGCTCAAGGACGAACTGGTCCTCGTGCGCCAGCACCGCGACCGAACGCGTCAGCGCCGGGACAGGGGGAGTCTGCCCACGGCGTCGATCGTGGGCTACACCAACGCCGGCAAGTCCACCCTCCTCAACCGCTTGGCCGACGCCAACATCCTGCAGGAAGACAAGCTCTTTGCCACCCTCGACCCCACCACTCGCCGGACGCCCCTGGGCGGCGGCGTGGACATCCTACTCACCGATACCGTCGGCTTTATCCAGAAGCTGCCTCACCACCTGGTCGACGCCTTCCACTCCACCCTCGAGGAGGCCGTCCAGGCGGACTTCCTCGTCCACGTGGTCGACGCCAGCCACCCGGACTGGGAGGTCCAGCGACAGACCACGCTGTCGGTGCTCGGGAGCCTCGGGGCCTCGGACAAACCCCAGCTGCTGGTGTTCAACAAGATCGACGCCCTAGGCGACGAGGTGACCCGCCGGGGTTTGGAACTGCAGTTCCCCGAGGCCGTGTTCGTGTCGTTGCGGCAGGGAACCG
This sequence comes from Spirochaetaceae bacterium, assembly GCA_023265735.1. GTDB lineage: Bacteria > Spirochaetota > Spirochaetia > JABEVK01 > JABEVK01 > JAIFLN01. The sequence continues at coordinate 3,123 of JAHFSN010000159.1, forward strand.
GCGTCGAAGAACTCAAGCGGCGAATGGTGGCCGCCGTGAAGGCGGTCCACTCTCCCCGGAAGATCCGCCTGCCCCTCGACCGGGGAGACCTGGTCGGCTACCTCTACAAGAACGCCCAGGTGCTCACCGAGAGGTACACCGAAGATTCCATTGAAATCGAAGCGCTGATCCCGCCGGCCGCCCTGGCCGCCGTCGCGGCCTTCGACGCGGAACCCAGCGCGTGAAATTCCTGGGCGCCTCGTGGGAGGCCCCGCCGTCGGTGAAGGCCTTCAGCACGACCCGGACCGGCGGCACCAGCGAGCCTCCCTACGCCAGCCTCAACCTCGGTATCCACGTCGGCGACCAGGTCGACCGGGTCCTCGCTAACCGCGCCCTGGTCCGCGACGCCCTGGGCTGGGCGGCCGAGCCGTTCTGGCTCGACCAGGTCCATGGAACTCGGGTGGTCCGGGTAGACGCTTCGGGGGCCGACCCCCGGGGAGCCGACGGGGCGGTGACCGAGGTGCCCGGGCAGCCGCTGGTGGTCCTCACGGCCGACTGTCTGCCCGTGGTGGCCTGCGACCGGGGCGCCACCGTCGTCGGGGCGTTCCACGCGGGGTGGCGGGGACTCTTGGCCGGCATCCTTCGGGAAGGCGTGGCGGCCCTGGGACGCCCGGCCCCGGACCTCCTGTTCTGGATAGGCCCGGCCATCGGACCCCGGAGCTATCAGGTGGGGCCCGAGGTTCGGGAGGCCTACCTGGCGGCCGACCCGGCCTACGCCGGCGACTTCAGCCCCGACGGGGTCGGCCACTGGAAATTCGACCTTCCCGGGGCCGCCCTCCGACAGGTGAGGGCCCTGGGCGTTGGTTCGGTGGTCCAGAGCCGGTGGGACACCTTCGCCGACCCTAACTTTTTCAGTTTTCGTCGGGAGGGACCTTGCGGACGGCTTGGGACCTTCATAGCATTAGAGAAGAGGGGGATTTCATGAAGCGTGCTCTCACGGCGGGGACCGTCCTGACGGCCAGCATCTACGTTCTGGCGGCCATGGTGATCGTCTTGTCGGCGATGGTCCCCTACTCGCTCCTGGCCGCCAAGTACGTGCCGCCGCCGGTCAACCTCGGCCTCGTCGGAATCTTCGTCCTGGGCGGCGCCCTGACGAGCATTCCCCTCGCCCGCCGGGTCGTCCGGTGGCTCCAGACCCACGGGGGAATTCCGGAGCGCACACAATGAAGATTCTCCTTCTGCTGGCTATCGGCCTCCTGGTCACCGGCTTGGAAGCCCAAACCGTGGTCATTCCCGTGGCCAAGACCGTCAGCTCCATCCCCGTGCTGGCCCTCGAAGGCCAGACCATCGGGGGGCAGACGCTCAAGACGCCGCTCTTTGACGACCACCCCCTCGCCCTGGCCGAACTCCTGGGCGGGAAGTCTCAGGTGCTGCTCACCGGCAGCACCCTGGCCATCCGCAACAGCCAGAGCGGGGGCCCCCTCGTCCAGGTGGCCACCCCCGTCTGGGACGTTTCGGGCCTCGTCACCCTCGACCCCAACCTCAAGACCCTGGAGGATTTTGTCGGCAAGACCATCCTCGTTCCTCTGGCGGGAGGCCCCCTCGACACGCAGCTCCAGGTCTTGCTGAAGGCCAAGGGTCTCCAAGACCGAGTCAAGGTTGACTACGCCGAACCGGTTCAGGCGGTGGCGCTCCTCCTCCAGAAGCGGGCCGAGGGAGCCTGCCTTCCAGAACCCCTGGTCAGCCGCATCGTCCTGCTCAACCAAGGGCGGGAGGTCTTCACCTTCGCCGAGGCCTGGGCTCCGCTCAACGGAGGCGACGGTCGGGCCCCCCAGGTGAGCCTCATCGCCCGCCGCGACTGGGCCGGGACCCACCAGGAATTTCTCAGAGCCCTGGTGGACGCCTGCCGGAAGAGCGTCGACGCCGTCCGTGCCGACCCGGCGGCGTTCGCCGTCCGGTTTGCCCCGGTCCTGGGGCTTCCTGTGGCGGTGGTCGAGAGGGGGCTCCGGCAAACGCTGCTGGAGGTTCCGGACCCAGCTGACACCCAGAGGCTCTACAAAAGGTACCTCGACCTCACCGGAGAGTCCAAACCGGTGGCCCCGGACTTCATCTTCCTTCAATGAACCGGTTCAACGCTGTAAAGTACATTGACGCCTAGGCCGTCCCCGGTTAGCCTGAACGCTGTGAAAGCCGGGGGTCGTCTGCGCTTCTCTGTCACCCTCATCTCAGTCCTGGCTGCCAGCATCGTCGGCGGTATTCTCGTTTACTCGACGACCTACGACACGCTTCGGCGTTCGTACAATCAAATGCTGAACCGAAGTCTCAACCAGGGTGTCTACGTGGTGGAGAGCTACCTACAGAACCAGTTTGTTCTTCTGACCATCTACGCTTCGGAACCCCAGGTGCAGGCGGGTCAGTTCCCCGACCTGCCCGAATGGCTCAAGTTTCCCGACGCCGAGGGGCTCAACCCCAAACGCCTGAACATCATTGATCGCCAAGGAAAGGCGCTTACCTCGGCAGGGACCACCTTTGACGCCTCGGACCGAGGCTATTTCCTGCGGGTGCGTTCAGGGGCGAAGAACGTGGTCGAGGGTCCCCTGGTCAGCCGGGCCGACCAGCTTCCCGTCATCGTCCTGGCCCAGCCCATCCCGGGCAACCATGAGAAGGCCGAGGTCCTCACCTGCAGCATCGATCCCCGGGTCTTCCGGTCCCTCC
>JAHFSN010000160.1 GCA_023265735.1 Spirochaetaceae bacterium
GCACCGTGTTCCAGTCGGCATCGCTGATGAGGTGGGGCTCGTTCTGGGGCTCGTACAGGAGGGTGAGGGGGCGGTTCTGGTAGTGGATGGCGAGCTGGGACCAGATGGCCTCGAGGAAGCCCCGCAGGTCGGCCCGGAGTTTGGGATCTTCGGGGGCGCTGTGGTTGTCGAGGACCACTGCGATGCCCGAACCCAGCAGTCCGTCGATGGCCTGGTCGAGGAAGGTGTACAGCAGAGGCTGGATGGTGTACGTCGGCGCCGGCCCCGTGTAGGCCGCGAAGTTCACCGGCAGCCTCACTCCGTCGACGCCCAGGGCCTTGAGGTTCTGGTAGTCCTGGGGTCCGAACCGGGACCACGGCAGGGTGCGAACGTCGGAGGACTGGAACCATCCCGTCAGGTTCACGCCCTTATGAAACGGTACCGTGGCCGGCTCGGCGGCCAACGTTCCTAGTCCGATGAAGAATAGTATGAGGAATCTCATGGCGCCTCCCGGAAGAACTCCCATTGGTCGTTCGCGGGGGCAAAAGGTTCCCTTGCTACGGTTCGGTCCGAAGCCCGCGGTCGGTGGCGATGGCCCGCCAGCACGATTCCACCACCTCGTCGAGCTCGGCCGGGCCCCAGGGGAACTTCCCGATGGCGGCGCCGCCGACCACGGACAGGAGCAGCCCGGTCGTGATGGTGAGGGCCAAATGGGGGTGTATGGGCCGGAGGAGGCCCTCGGCCTGGCCCCGGGCAAACAGGTCCAGGGCGGCCTTCATTCCAGGGGTGACGCGGAGCTTTAGTTCGGCAGGAATGGCCCGGGCCTCTTTGCACGCGTCGAGGAGGCTCAGATCTTTGGGGTGCGCCAGGGTGTAGCCGGCCAGGCCCCGGAGCAGCACCTCGAACTGGGTCCTGACGGGCTGGTCGGCCGACCACCCCTCGATCACCCCCTGGTCCATCCTCTGGGCCACAGAAGTATAAAGGGCTTCGAGGAGGGCGTCCTTGCCCGGAAAGTAGTGGTAGACCGTCCCCGCCCCCACGTTGGCCCGCTCAAACAGCCGGGAGAAGGAGAAGGCCGCCAGGCCGTCTTCGACGACGAGATCTAAGGTGGCGTCGAGGATGTCTTCACGCTTGCCCATGGTCCCAGTGTAGCATTGGAACGATTGTTCCAAAAAGTCCTTGACGACCCGATGACTTGACCGTATCTTGGGTTTGGAATGATCATTCCAAAGGAAGGGACTATGGAAAAGAACGTCATCCTGGTCACCGGAGCCTCGGCCGGCATCGGCGAGGCCACGGCTCGGCGCTTGGCGCGGGCCGGATACACGGTGTACGGCGGCGCCCGGCGGCTCGACCGTCTGGAGGCGCTCAAGAGCGACGGAGTTCGGGTACTCGCCCTCGATGTCACCGACGACGCCTCAATGAAGGCCGCCGTCGAACAGATCGAGAAGGAGACCGGCGGTGTCGACGTGCTGGTCAACAACGCCGGCTACGGCAGTTACGGCGCCGTAGAGGACGTGCCCCTGGCCGAGGCCCGGCACCAGTTCGAGGTCAACGTGTTCGGCCTGGCCCGCCTCAGCCAGCTGGTCCTCCCGGCCATGCGCCGCAAGAAGGCCGGCCGCATCATCAACGTGTCGTCCATTGGAGGCCGGGTCACCCTCCCCCTGGGCGCGTGGTACCACGCCTCCAAGCACGCCGTGGAAGGCCTCTCCGACTGCCTGCGGATGGAGACCAAGGAATTCGGCATCCATGTGTCGGTGATTCAGCCCGGGGGCACCGACTCGGAATGGGCTCAGATCGCCGCCCAGAAGGCCCGAGAGTCGTCGGGAGCGGGGGCCTACGCCGCCTTGGCCCGAGGCATGGCGGCCGCCATGGACCCCCAGGCCGGCCGAACCCTGCCCTCGGTTCCCGCCGATGTCATCGCCCGGCTGATCCAGAAGGCCATCGAAGACCGCCGTCCCAAGGCCCGCTACGTGGGCCCCGGCATGGCCAAGGTCTTCCTGTTCCTGCGCCGCTGGCTCTCGGACCGCGCCTGGGACAACATGATTCTCGGCATGGGCAGGCGCTTGGCCAAGGGAGCTACCGCCCCATAAGAACCGCGGCCAGGGGAATGAGGACCAGCAGTCCCAGCTCCGCGTGGAGATATCGGGCAGGCTTTCGCCAGACCTCGGGGTCGGGGAGGGTGCCGTTCTGATCGTGGGCGCGTTTCCAGCGCAAAATGATCAGGGTCGGCGGCACGGACATCAGCCCCACCGCGAGGAAGAGGCCCATCTTCACCCAGAACACCGGGTTGGTGGCCCAGAACGACGCGGGAATGGCCCCCAGGAACACCCGAAGCACCCCGGTGACGAGCACCAGGACCGCGAAGAGCCCGTACCCGATGTCGAGCCGGGACAGCAACTTGAGAGATGGCGCCGACGGCGTCGACCGCAGCAGGACAAATTCCCCCGTCAAGAGGGCGAAGAGCACAAAAATCGAAAGAAAGTGGGCGTAGGCCAGCCAAGGTTCCATGAAAGCCTCCGACGCGAAGATACTGCCGGGGAGGCGAACCTAGGAAGCGAAGAGGGAGAAGCGCTTTTCGAGGCGATCACGGTCGGGATAGTCGGTGCGGTGCTTGGGGAGAATCAATTGTTGCCGGTCGAGGGACTGAAGTCCATACTTCAACATGGGACCGTCGACTTCCTCGAGAACCTTCTGCTGAACTCGGATTTCGAATTCTGGAGTGACGCCAAGAATGTTCCTGTCGTAGGCTGCGTGGTGAATCTTGCAGAGGGAGAGTCCATTTTGGACGATGGGATCGCCGCCTTCCTGGCTGTCGGGGATGATGTGCGCCGCGTCCAGAAGTTCCGGATGCTGGAGTCGGCACATTGCGCACTGACGATTGTAGGCACCGATAACGCGCTCACGGAAAGCCGTCTGATGGAGTCGAAGTTTTGCCATCGCTGTGGCATACCGTCTCATCCCAAGAGTGGATCCTTCATCGGAGTCAAAGGTTCTCCCGGATGGACGGAAGCCAAGGTCCGAGTAGGCCGGTTCCGAAGCAATACGGAAAAAGAGTCCAGTTGGTTCGTCGTCAACAACGATGACGGGAAACTCTGCGACGTACCGGCCAACGCTGACGGCTTCGAAGTAGATGAGAGGCACTCGACGCACTCGGGCCTCACGGAGCCGACGATTGTCGATGTGGTTGGGATCCGTCCCTCGGTAGGCATAACGGAAGAAGTCATCGGCGGTGAGTCCGTCATCGTATGGACTTTCCACCGAGGTTCGGATGGAGATTGGAGTGGTCAATGGCCTTGGAGTCCAGATTCCTGGTACACCGACCAAGGGGATCTTCTTGCCTTGGAATGCAAATTCTCCAGTCAGCTCAGACCATGAATACACTCCGCCGTTAAGGCGGGCGCGTTCCTTGAGCCAGAGGAAAGCGGCAAGGCGTATCTCTTCTTCCATTGTATGACTGTATTGTCACGAGAACGTGTGGGGCTAGCCCTCCCTCTCCTTCCGAGCGCCAGGAAGCTTCGTCTCTGTAGGCGGTCCGTTGGCAGGACCCGGGGCCGCGCAGGCCATGCTAGAATCCCGCCATGCAGCCCGACGACCAAGCCCTCATCGACCTCGCCTACGCGACCATGCCCTTCGGCAAGTACGCCGGGCGGTACCTGAGCGATCTGCCCGAGACCTACGTGCTCTGGTTCAAGGGCAAGGGGTATCCCGCGGGTCGGCTGGGCGAACAGATGCGGGCCATCGAGGAAATCAAGACCAACGGTCTGGAGGACTTGATGCGGGAGCTGCGGGAGCGGTACCCCGGGACAAAATAAGGAAACGCCTCTCTCGGTGTCGTCCTCTACTGGACGACTCAGCCTAAATGGGCAACACTATGGGCATGGACCTGACATTCCGTTCGGCGTGGCTGGAGACCGCGGCAGGCCGGCTTCACTATCTCGATAGCGGGATCGGCGATCCGGTGCTCTTCGTCCACGGCAACCCCTCCTCGTCCTACGAGTTCCGGCACGTTATGACCGACCTCCACGAAGAACGGCGGTTGGTGGCCCCCGACCTCATTGGCTTCGGTCGGTCTGACAAACCCGTCGACTGGGACTACTTGCCCTCGCAGCACGCGGCGAACCTCGAAGCGCTTGTCCTGTCCCTCGACCTCAAGGCCATTACCCTGGTGGTCAGCGATTGGGGCGGCCCCATAGGCTTGGCCGTGGCGGTCAGCCATCCCGACCGCTTTCGAGCCCTTGTCATCACCAATTCCTGGGCCTGGCCCGTGGACAAAGACACACACTTTTCCACCTTCAGCAGTTTCATGGGCGGGCTGGTGGGCCGGTGGCTCACGAAACACCTCAACGTCTTCGCCACCCTCGCCGTCAGCCGAGGCTTTGCCAATCCCACCAAGTTCACCGCGCAAGTGGCGGCAGCCTATCGACGCCCGTTCGCCAAGTCCAGCGACAGAAAGGGGTGTTGGACCTTTCCCCAGCAGCTCGTCGCCGCCACGCCCTGGCTGGCCGACCTGGAAAGGAACCTCAAAAAGCTCAACGGAAAGCCCGTGGCTCTCTGTTGGGGGCAGAAGGATGTCGCCTTCCGGGACAAGGAACTGAAGCACTGGTTGACGATTTACCCTTGGGCGTCCCTGGTCCGCCTTCCCCAGTGCGGTCATTTTGTGGCCGAAGAAGAACCCCAAACCGTCGCCGACGCCGTGCGCACCGTGGTGGAACTCAACTAGCTCCGGCGAAGGACTTCACCTCGGCTTCGAGGGCGTCAAAGAACCGGCCCACGTGGAGGCCATCGACGAACATGTGGTTGACCTGCAGGTTGAATGGCAGCCAGCTGCGGCCCCGTTCGTCCTGGGTGATCTTTCCCCAGGTGACCCGGGGGATTCCATCGTCGCGCCGAAGGCTCAGCGTGTGGTCGACCCCCGTGAACGCAATCCAAGGCAGCGAAGAGAAGAACACCAGATCGTCGCGGCCCGCCAGTTTCTCCAGGGGAAAGTACGACCGGGAAACCACGGCCTCGTGGCGAACCGAACGCGAAAACTCCACCAGATCGGGGTGAAAGGGAACGACCACCATCCGAAAGAGGTCCTGGTCCGGGGCCAGATGGGCAAACCCCAGGTCGAGACCATCGTGAAGGACCACCGACTCACCCCGGACCCGGTAGCGAAAATTCTCTATGCCCAGCAAGGCCTTCATCGTCAGGTGCATCAGCACCGCGTTGAGGGAACACGCCCGCCGCTGGGCCTCGTCCCGAACCCCCGACACATTGACACGGGTATTCACATTGTAAAACGGAAGCTCCGACCGCCGAAAAAACGCAAAATGCTCCCGCCGACTCCAAGTCTCCAAATCCAAAACCGTCACAACATCCCCCCACGAGAGCGAAGCGACTCGTTCTAGAAGCCCTCAGGCGTCCTAGCGACAGCACGTCCCCCACGAGAGCGAAGCGTCTCGTTCCAAACCCCAAACACCGAAGCGCCAATCCCTACGAGAGCGAAGCGTCTCGTGCTGGAACCCCGGCGAGAGCGAAGCGATTCGCCCATCCGTCACAACTCGGCCATCGAGGGTGTGAGCGACGGAGATCGGGGATGATGGTGGCCCCGAAGCGAGCGAGGCCCCCGGAGCGTAGCGGAAGCTACGTGAGGAGGCCGAGCCGAGCCCGAGGGGCCACCAGCGCCCCGAGATCCTAGCTCACAATGGCTTTCATGGCGGTCATATACGCCCGCAGTTTCTTCCCCACAATTTCCACGGGGTGATTGCGGATCTCGTCGTTGACCTTGTTGA
>JAHFSN010000161.1 GCA_023265735.1 Spirochaetaceae bacterium
CGGGGACCAGCGTCGCCGCAAAACGGTCGATCCACTGAAGGTAGATGCCCACGGTGCGCGGACTGTAGTGCCGTGCCGCGAGAACCTCGCGAGTCCGTCCCCTGAGGGCATCGGGACCAACGGCATTCGGTGCCACCTCCACGCGAACAGGCGGAGATTCGACGGCGAAACCATCAACGCGCCACAGAAGCGCGAGGAAGGCTTGGAGGGTGATCAAGGAGTCGGGGATGGACCAGGACCTTCGGTCGGGATTCCACGAACGGCCGGGAACCCCACGGATGAGGTTGAGAAAACGTTCGAAGTCCCCGGGCTGCAGGGCAGAAGGCCGAATGGCAATGCGCCCCCCGGCCTCTCCGGAAAATGCAATCTGCAAGGCAAACCTCCCGTTCTCAGCACAGAGAACAGGAGGAAGCCCGGCTCCGCTTCACCGGGACTCTTTCCCAGGCGGTTTCTAAGGGTTCTTCATCGATGCTGGCTGCCGGGTCGCCTCGATCACATCCCTCCAAAGGCTGCCCTGGGGATTCACGTAGTTGCGGCTGGTGGCCGCCATCTTGATCGGGACATGGATGAATTTGTTCGACCACAGCGACACGAGCATCTTCGTCCGGCCCGACATGGCGGCGTGGACCGCGTTGGCCCCCAACCGGGCGCAATAGAGCGAGTCATTGGGATCCGCCGGGGCCGAGCGAATCGTGTAGCTGGGGTCCATGTAGCGGAGGTTGACCTCCATCCCTTCGGTCTTGAAATAGTCGGTGATGGCGTCCTTCAGGTAACCGCCAATGTCGGCCAGTTTCTTGTTGCCCGAGGGGTCAGTGCCCTCGATGGCCTTCAGGTAGCGCTGACCCGCCCCCTCGGCAACCACGACGACCGCGTGCTTGCGGGCCACCAGCCGCCGCTTCAGGGCGGCCAGAAATCCCTGGGGTCCCTCGAGGTCGAAATCGATCTCGGGGATGAGGACGAAGTTCACCTCGGTAGACGCCAGGGCCGTGTGGGCGGCGATGAACCCCGAGTCCCGCCCCATGACCTTCACGAGGCCGATGCCGTTGATGGCGTTGTCGGCCTCGACGTGGGCTCCGGAGACCACCTGCACGGCCTTCGACACCGCCGTCTCAAACCCAAACGACCGCTGCACGAACGACAGGTCGTTGTCGATGGTTTTGGGAACTCCCACCACCGCCACCCGCAGGTGCCGTCGGTCGATCTCCTCGGCCACGGCCAGCGCGCCTCGTTGGGTTCCATCACCCCCGATGGTGAAGATGATGTTGAGGTTCATCCTCTCGATGGCGTCAACGATGGCGGGGATGTCGTTCCCCCCACGGCTCGAACCCAGCATGGTGCCGCCAATCTTGTGGATATCGTCGACGATGTCCGGGTCGAGGTCAACGACGGGAAAATTGTACTCGGGGAGAAATCCCTTGAACCCATACTGGATGCCGGTGATCCGCCGGACCCCATAGCCGTACCAAAGGTTGCGGACCAGCGACCGGATGACGTCGTTCAAGCCCGGACAGAGCCCGCCGCAGGTCACAATGGCCGCGTGGACATGTTGGGGATTGAAGTAAATTTTGTCCCGGGGACCCGCTTTTTCCAGCACCGTCGAGGGACCGTAGGCAAGGGGCTTGTCACCCTTCTTCGCGTACACGTTGTAGACAATGAACTCGTCGTCGCCGACAAAATTCGAAAAGGATTCGCCGGTACTCTGGACGTAAGGGAGGGGATTCTTGATCTTGCTGTCGCCGATCTTTTCGATCGTGAAGTCCAGCTCGGTGTCGGGCATGTTAAGCCTCCTCAACTGCCGTATTGTGCCCTAGAGACCGTCTCGGGAGCAAGAGGACTTGCCAAGTAGGGCGTCGGGCGGGGATACTTCTGCCATGAGTTCCTACGGTCCTGGCGATCCTTCCCACTTCGGGGCAACCCCGGCCCCCGGGGGGTGCCGGTTCTCCTTGTTCAGCAAGAACGCCACGGCGGTGGAACTTCTCCTGTTCCGCCATCCCGAGGACGACGTTCCCATCCGCCGCATCCCGTTCGATTCCACGGTTCACAAGACCGGCGACGTATGGCACATCACCGTGCCCGATGTGGGCCACGGCCAGCTCTACGGCTACCTCGTCGACGGGCCCTGGCAGCCCGAGGGTGAGGGTCATCGGTTCAACGCCCACAAGCTCCTCCTCGACCCCTACGCCAAGGCGGTGGTGGGGGGCTACCAATGGAACCGGAACGAAGCCTATTCGTACGACCGCTACGGGCCCGAGGGCGATCTGGGGTTCAGCCAGATGACCAACTGGGGAACGGCCCCCAAGGCCGTGGTCATCGACGACGACTACGACTGGGAACGGGTGAGGTCTCCGTCCCTTCCCCTCCGCGATTCCGTCATCTACGAGACCCACGTGAGGGGATTCACCCGCGATTCCACCTCGGGCGCCTCGGCGCCGGGGTCCTACCGGGCCCTGCAGGAAAAGATTCCCTACCTGAAAGGCCTGGGAGTCACGGCCGTGGAGCTCCTCCCCGTCCACGAGTTCAACCCCCACGAGAACATCAAGACCAACCCCGAGACCGGGGAGCCCCTGACCAACTTCTGGGGCTACTCAACGGTTAGCTTCTTCAGCCCCGCCGCCTGGTTCGCCTCCGACGGAGACGGGAGGACCGCCGTCCGGGAATTCAAGGACCTGGTGAAGGCCCTCCACCGCGAAGGCCTCGAGGTCATCCTCGACGTGGTCTACAACCACACCGCCGAGGGGAACGAGTACGGTCCCACCGTCAGCTTCCGGGGCCTGGACAACGCCGTGTACTACATGCTCGACCACGGCCGCCACTACCTGAACTACTCGGGCTGCGGAAACACCCTCAACTGCAACCACCCCGTGGTCCGGCGGATGATCCTCGACAGCCTGGCGTATTGGGTCGTCGAGTACCACATCGACGGGTTTCGGTTCGACCTGGCCGCCATCCTCGGTCGGGGCCCCGGGGGAGAATGGATACCCAGCTATTCCGTGCTGAACGACATCGCCCTCGACCCCTTACTGGCGAACACGAAAATCATTGCCGAGGGCTGGGATGCCGGGGGACTCTTCAAGGTGGGAGATTTTCCCACGGGATGGGCCGAATGGAACTCCCACTTTCGGGACGATGCCCGGTCGTTCGTCAAATCCGACCCCGGCACCCTGGGAGCCTGGGCGACCCGGATGGCCGGCAGCGCCGACCTCTTCGAAGCCTCTGGGAGGGCCCCGTGGCACGGCATCAATTTCATCACCGCCCACGACGGTTTCACCCTGGCCGACCTCGTGTCCTACAACCAGAAGCACAACTGGACCAACGCCGAGGACAACCGCGACGGCAACTCCTGGAACCTTTCGTGGAACGGCGGTGTCGAGGGGGTCACCAGGGACCCCGACATCACCGCGCATCGAAGGAAGCAGTGCCGCAACCTCTTGGCCTTTCTGTTCCTGAGCCAGGGGACCCCGATGCTCCAGGCCGGCGACGAGTGCGGGTTCAGCAAGTGGGGCAACAACAACACCTATTGCCACGACGACCGGCTGAACTGGCTCGACTGGACTCTGATCGAGAAAAACCGCGCCCTCTGGGAGTACACCCGCTTCCTCATCCATTTTCGGGCGGGACACCCGGGGCTCAGGCGCCAGTCCTATTTTCGAGCCGGAGACGTCGAGTGGATGGGCCCCGAGGGACCCGTGGACTGGTCCAGCGAGTCCCGAAGTCTGAGCCTCCGCATCCGGGGCCAACGGCAGCACACCGGGGCCCGCACCGATGCCCCCGACCTGTGGGTCGCCCTGCATTTTCATTGGGAACCCCGCTGGTTCCAGGTTCCTCCCCCTTCTCCCGGGCATCGGTGGGTCTTGGTCATCAATACGGCCGACGAGCCCGGCTTCTTTGACCCCGATCGTCCCTCCTCCATGGGCTCCCAGGTCCTCCTGGCGGGCCGAAGCCTCGTCTTGGCCCAGCAAATGCCTTACACTGAGGTCAAGGAGGCGCTATGAAAGGTTTCTGGGCGGCCCTCATCCTCGTGCCCCTGGGCCTCGGAGCAGCGCCGGTCACCTTGGTGAGCGTGTTGCCCGACCGCCCGGTGTTCACGTACGTCACTGCGGGATTGACCCAAACCAGGGCCCTGGCCCCGGGACAGCGGCTGTCCCTCGAAGCCGGGACCTTTTCCGGTCTGGGCGCCCGCAAGGTGGGGCTCACCGAGGGTGAGACGTACTACCTGGCCCGCGTCGGCGCCTCGCCGCGCCTCTACGTCTTGGGCCACGACCAGGTGCTCATCCTCAACCGAGCCAACAGCATCGTTCAGCTTTCCTGGGGAGAACCCCCGGGAGTCTCCGGCGAGCTTGTCGCCGGGAGCTTTGCCCTGGGTCAGGCCACGAACGGCACGCTCACGGTCACCTGGAAGGCAGGCGGCAACACCTCCACCCAGGATCTCGCGGCGGGTCGGGTGTACCAGCTCGTTTTGGGTTCGGGGGATGACCAGACGGGCCTGAAGGTTTCCCTTATCCCCTGGGATTGAGGGACAGGATCAGCTCGACCTCGGCCCGGGTTGCGCCCGTCGCCGTGACGATCGACCCCAGATCCAAGTCCTGGTCCCGGAGGGCCAAGACGCGTTCCTTGAGGGTCCGGGGGGCCACAGGCTCGGGCACCGAGACAGACTTCCATTCGACCACGGGCTGGGAAGCCAGTTCGGGGGCTTCAACAGGTTCGGACTCGACCACCGGCCGTTTCAGCTGAGAATAGGTTTCGGCGGTCTTCTCCCGCCTCTCCAGTTCCCGCGAAAGCAGGATGACCTTCTGGTCGGCCTGGGCCAAGAGCCCTTCCAGCTCATCGATCCGTGCTTCGAGAAGGCCAATGTTCCGCTCGGCCGACAGGTTCAGCTCGCGGACCATACCATCGACTTCGTCCTGGACATCTTTGAGGAGGCTCGTGGCGTTGAGCTCCTGATGAATCCGTCCCCGCATATAGAGGAACATCACCAGCTGCACGGCCACCACCACGAGAACGGCAATCACAAGATCCATGTCTACCCCGAGAGATCGACGTGCTTCCCCAACTCGGGGTCCTTCCACGTCGTCTCGTCCTTTTCGTCCTGGGAGTCTTCGGCATCGCCCTCGGACTTCGGCTTCGCCCGCCCTTCGGGCCCGGCACCGCGGCCGTCGGATTTCACCTTGACCGCATTCTCTTCTTCAGGCCCCACATCGGGGTTCACTTTCCCCACGGCGTGCTGTCCCTGGTCGTGCTCCTTCTGGAGCCTTTGAACTTGAGCTGCCTGGGCTTGGGCCAAGGCCTCCTTGGACTGCGCCTGCTCCTTGCCAACCTTTTCGAGGTTCATGTACAGGGTTTGCAAGTCCAGGGGGCGAATCATTAGGACCTCTTGACCACTTCCTCGTCCTCGATGTCTTCGTACTTCACAGTGCGGATCAGGCTTCCGTCGCGCACGAAGGTGACTCCGTTGTACTCCCGGATCACATCGAGCTCCACATCCTTGATAATAACCTTGGCCCCCGGATAGACCAAGCCGGACGACGAAATCTTTCCCGTCGACTGGATGGCGTCGATGTCCCGCTGGTACTTCTCGAGCGCTTCGGTGGCCTTGGCCAGCTGGGCCTTGAGGGTGGCCACCTGGGCCGTCACTGTCTTCTTTTGGGCCGCCTTTTCGGGGGGGAGAACCTTGATCACCCGCTCCTGCTTGAGGAGGGACTGGAGGTTGAGGTTCGCGGCGCTCAGTTCCTTGGTGGTCTGCTCCACCTCGTT
>JAHFSN010000162.1 GCA_023265735.1 Spirochaetaceae bacterium
CGTAGGACGGGGCGCGAGATCCCGCTTTCACCCTCGGCTGGCCTTCGGCCACCGGCGTGCCGTAGCTCGCCTGCCGAACGTTGCAGACCATCCACCGGATGGTCTGCACGCCGAGGAACGGAGACCGCCGTGAGGCGCAGCCAAAAGGGCGAGATCCAAGCCTAGGTTATTGGCGGGCTTCGCCCCAAAGCAGCGGAAACAAACTAATGAACGCCACCCCGGCTGTACTGAACATCGCGATTTGAACGCCGTTGTTGAAGGAATCGCGTGACTTGTAGTCCGAGTAGAACCCGTTCTGAAGCAGGGCCGAGTCCCGGTCGGCGATAGACGCCAACACGAGGGTGGCCACCGTGGAAAGGGTGAAGCAGACCAGACCCGCGTTCCGGACACCTCGCCAGTACCCTTCGTTCTTCGTGAAGGTCTCACGGTCGACCCACGTCTGGGTGTCGGCCGCCCAGTTCTTCTGGGCCGTTTGCTGCCACTCCTTGGTGCCAGCCACCGTCGAGATGCCGGATCGCAGAAGGTCGAGTTCGGCCGCCTGGTCGGGGTCACTGGCCGCCAGCTGCTCGCGAAGGGCGTCGAGGGCCCCCAGCTCGTCAGCGGTGAAGACATGCCCCTGGGAGAAGAGGGTTTCGGCCTGCTGGAGGGCCTGACGAGGCGTCAGATTTCCTTGGGGCGGGGCCGCTTGGGCCGCCAGGGGAAGGGAGATGAGGAGGACCCAGAGAACCAGACTAAGGCGCAACGGGAACCTCCTGGGCGGAGAGTCTTGCCTTCTGGGCTTCGATGTCGGACTTGTCGAAGAAGCCGTCGGTCAGGACCATGAGATTGAGATTCTCCAGGGCTGCCGTGGGGTCTCCCGAACCTTCGTAGAGGTTGGCTAGGGCTTGGCGTGCCCGGTCGTAGTAGGCAGCTTGGGGGTAGGTCTCGGCCACCAGCCGGTACTCGGCCAGGGCCAGGTCTCGGCGCCCCGTGATCGAATGGATCCTCGCCAAGCGGAACCAGGCCCCGGGGACCAGCTGCGACGTCGGGTAATCCTTGATCACCCGGGAGAACAGCTCCTCGGCCTTGGCCAGTCCCCCGGTCTGCAGGGCCTCTTCTCCCGCGTCAAAGATCGGCTGTGGAACGTCGAGCTGGGAGGGCAGAGGACCGGTGGTGGCCGCGGTTTCCTTCTGGAAGCGGGTCTTGCGGCCCTGGAGCGACGCGTACCACGCCAAATCGAGGAGGGAGGTGCTCCACAGGGCCACGGTCAGGGAGCTCGGATGGTCCGTCCAGTTGGATTGGATGTGGTAGGCATCGGACGCCGTCATGGCCACCGCTCCCGCCGCCAGGAAAGCCAGGCTCCACCCGGCCATGGTCAGCAGGGGCTCATCGGGAAAGACGGGCGTCAACCGGATGGCGCTCCCGTCCAGGGAAAGGGAGTAGGTTCCCTTGGGGTATCGAAACTGAAGGCCCTTGGTCGGCTGGCTTCCATGGGAATCGACGACCTCGGAATTGTCGGGAAAGGCGAGGACGACCGAGTCGGGCGGCAGGTCGACGTTCACCTCAGGAACGGTACCGGGAGCCACGACAAAGGTCTGCGTCACCTGGGCGAACTGGTCCTTCCACACCGACACCGTATGCTTGCCCGGGCCGAGACCCCGCAGAAGCACAGGGGTTTGTTCCGTGAGGAGCCGTCCGTCGAGCTGAATCCGGGCGCCCAAAGGGTTCGTGTCGATGAACACGGACGGTAATGCGGGGGTTTGGGCCGCCAGCGAACCGAGAGATACGAGAAGAAAGAGGAGCGAAACGCCAAGACCTCGATTCATCGTGCGCACATTCTACCCCATCACCACAATTCCTGTCAGGATGTCTTTCTAGCTTCGCCGCTTGCCGAGGCCGATGAGGTAAGTCTCGAAACTTTCCCGGCGGACGGCTTGGGGGCGGAGGGTCTTGACCTGGGTGAACTGCTCGCGCATCCGGTCGGTCAGAAGTTTCTCGTCACCGCCCTGGAAGATCTTCATTACTAGGGTGCCCTGGTGGGTCAGAAGGTCGGTGGAGGCCAATTCCAGCACCCGGTCGCAGAGGCGGAACGAGCGGCCCGTGTCGACGACGCGGTTTCCCGTGGTCAGGGGTGCGGCGTCCGAGAGGACGATGTCGTAGGGGCCCTTGTCCCGAAGCGTGGCCTCGGTCTTGGGCTCGAAGATGTCGCCCTGGAAGAAGAAGGAGTTGGGAGGAAATTCCTTGAGGGTGACGGGATTCAGGTCCACGCCCACGACGAAGCCGCTCCCCTTGAGGAATTTGAGCACGTAGAGGCTCCAGCTTCCTGGGCTCGATCCCACGTCGAGGACCCGGGCCCCGCGCTTGAGAACGCCGAACTTCTGGTGGATCTCCTCGAGCTTGTAAACGGACCGCGCCGGGTATCCCTCTTTCTGGGCCTTCAGGGCGTAAAAGTCGGGTTTTTCTCGGCCCACCGTCGAATGCTCCTTGACCGTCAGGGGTGAAACAGGGGAAATTCCCCACCATGACCGGCAGTGATTCTACCAAACGCCTCTCAAACATTGAAGGGGCGTTGGAACGGGTGTTTCCGTCTCGGACCGATCTGGGCTGGGCCCGGCGGGTGGCCGACCAGGAGCACCTCGCCCTGCGCACCGAGGATCTGGACCGGATCAACGCGCCGGCGTGGGACCTTCTCCGCAGGGGAGGGAAGCGCTGGCGGCCCCTCGTGCTGATCCTCAGCCACGAACTGCACGGTGGGACTCTCCCCAGCATCGTCGACCTTTCCACCCTGGTGGAGCTGCCCCACAACGGTAGCCTCATCGTCGACGATATCGAGGACAGCGCCGACCAGCGACGCGGCGGACCCGCCATCCACGTGGCCCACGGCATCGATATGGCCGTGAACACCGGCAATTTCCTCTACTTTGAACCCACCTTTCTGCTCGAACGCTCGGGTCTCGACGAAGCCACCCAGTTTCGGATGACGAAACTGTACCTGCGGGTCATGCGGCGGCTTCACTTCGGCCAGGGTCTCGACATCGTGTGGCACAACGACCACGACTACTTGCCTAGCCGAGACCAGTACCTGCAGATGTGCCGCTTCAAGACGGGGGCCCTCAGCCGCCTGTCGGCCGAGCTCGGGGCCGCCAGCGCGGGCGCCTCGGTCGCCCAGGTTGAGGCCATCGGCAGCGTCTGGGAAGACCTCGGGGTGGGCTTCCAGATCCTCGACGACGTGAAGAACCTGTCCGAAGGTAACGCGGGGAAACTCCGGGGTGACGACATCGTCGAGGGCAAGAAGAGCCTGCCCGTTCTCTGCCACGCCGAGCTGGCCCCCGACCAGGGGCGGACCCTCCTCGATCTCTTCCGCCAGGTGGCCGAGCTCAGACCCTCACCCGACGTCCGGCCCCTGATCGAGAAGGCCATCGGTTTGATGGAGTCGTCGGGGGGCCTTCTTCGGGCGTACGAGGTTGGCGAAGGTCTCCTGGCCGCAGCTCGAGGGCGGCTCGTGGAGGATTGGCCCCAGGGTCCCGCTCGCCAGAGCATGGAGGACCTCATCGAAGGTTTCTGGGAGGGTCTGCGATGACCAAGATCACGCCTCTCTACCAGAAACCCTTTCCCCGGGCCACATTTTTTGGCACCGTGGCCATCGTCGTGGTCAACCTGGCGGTCTTCCTCCTCACCGAGATCGACCGGGAGAGCCTGGGAGTGCTTTCGCTGAATGCGGTATCGGTGGTGGCCGAGGGGGCGTGGTGGCAGGTCTTCACCTACATGTACGTCCACGAAAGCGTCAATCATATCGCCTTCAACATGATTTTTTTGCTTCTGGCCGGCCTCAAGGTCGAGGAGACTCTGGGGAGCTGGGAGTTCTTGGCCTACTACCACGTCTGCGGTGCCCTCGCAGGTCTGCTTTCTCTCGGCGTCTACTGGGGAACCGGTCAAACGTCGGCCTTCCTTTTGGGTTCGTCGGGGGCCGTGTTTGCGGTGATCTTCGCCTACGCGGTGTACCGGTTCGACGGCCGAACGCTGTTCGTCCCCCTGGCCATCTTCATCGTGTTTGACGGTATCCAATCGCTGGCGTCGCTGGTGATGGGCGGGTTCTCGTTCTCCTGGGAGGGGCTACTCTACATCGGGCTCTTCGTCGGCGTGGTGGCCATGATCTTCAAGTCCGAATGGAACCGGAAGGCGGCCAATATCGTTCTGCTCTTCACGTCGTTCGACCTTCTCTCCCAGCTGTTCAACCCCTACGGCGGCGTGGCTCACCTGACCCACCTGGCCGGGTTCCTGTTTGCCTTCCTCTATCTGACCCTGCGGATGCGGTTGCCGGCGTGGAAGATGTTTTGGGCTTGAGGCCCGTCTTCCGCGTTCTCGTCCTCTTCCTTGCAGCGGCTTCGCTGTCGGCCCAGGCCGAGTTTACCGACACCACCCTTCAGGGCGAACTGTGGATGCCCTTCCAGCCCATTGTCCCCGGGGAGTTGGAGAAGCAGGTTCCCGACGAGACCAAGCTGGCGGACCTCCTCAGCGAGGTGCAGACGGTGTTTTCCGGAATGGTCTACGGCTGGTCGTTCGTCTACCGGCCCGTGGACCCGTCCCGGAAGGTCCCCGAGTTCCTCGAAGTGAAGTCGCTGGGCCAAATTGTGGCCAGCCGGGGAGACCCGGCCACGGCCCGGGCCCTGGCGGTCTCGACCCGGCTTGACGAGGACCAGGGCGTGATGACGGTGCTGTTTCGCTACTACATGCCCGACTTCGAGGCGGCCCGCCGCCGGGCCTGGGCTTCGGCCGACCTCGACCAGGCTGCGGGGGTAGGAAAGACCAAGGCCGTCGACCGCCTCGAAAGCCGGGTGGGGGCCCTTCACCAATCCCTAAAGGAAGCCGTCCGGGCCCTGCTGAGGCCCCGGTACTACAACCGGCCCGAGGAGATCCGCGGCGAAGCCCTCCTCCGGGAAGTTCCGCGTTACTACCTGGAATCCGGGCAGTTTGTCTGCTCCGCGAAGTACCAGGTCCGCATCCTGGGCGTCAGAGAATACCCCGCGTACTGAAGGAGCCTCTACTGAGCGCGGGAAAGGAGCAACGCTAGGGGCGCCGCTACCACCAGGGCCAGCGCAATGCCCGCCACAATCTCGGGGACCGTATGCCCGACCATCTCGTTGATCGTGAGCCTTTCGGCCTCGGGCAGGGCGCGGGACTGGATGCGGTTGAGGACGATGGCCTGCTTCTGGACGTTTCCCCTCAGTTTGTACGCGTCGAAGATCACGATGCCGCCGAACACCGCGGCCAGGGCAAAGAGATCGGTACCGAACCCCTCGAAGATGCCTATAGATGTGGCCAAGGCCGTGACGAAGGCGCTGTGGGCGCTGGGCATGCCGCCAAAGGTCGCCAAATGCCGCCAACTGAGCTTCTTCAGCCGAAAGGAAGCGGTGGCAAACTTCACGACCTGGCAGATGACCTGGACGGCCACCGCGATGGCCAGTGACCGAGGAAAGGTGTTCCAATTCATGGCAACAATCCTACCAGAACCTCCGGAACCCGGCCAGCAGAATGTCGGATGACTACCGGCTAAACGCTGTTGTCCATGCCCGGCTTCGATAGTAGTCCAGCACCTGGTTCACCAGGGGGCCCACCTTGGGGTAGATCTCCCGGGCCTGGGCGAAGTCTCCCTTGGCACCGGCCTTTTCCAGCTTCTCGAGGAGGGCGCAGAATTCTTCGGCGGCCACGTTCCGGAGGGCGCCCTTCAGCTGATGGGCGTACAGCTCCAAGTCGGCC
>JAHFSN010000163.1 GCA_023265735.1 Spirochaetaceae bacterium
GCCCACATCTCGTCCACGTCAGCCGCCCGCGAACGGGCAGCGATCGATTTAGCGTGGTCCAGGGTGGCGGGGATCAGCTCGTAGATGGCCATGCTCAACCCCCCACCGCGAATTCAGGGATAATCCCGGTGATGGTGATGGGAAGCGGGTAGGGCTGACGGATGCAGACCCGGCCGTTGTTGGACCAGGTGGTGGGGATCCGCTGGATAACGAGACCGGAGACGAGGGGGACGGGTAGGTCCACCGATCCCGGGGTCCGTTCCTTGTGCTCAGCCAGGTGATCGAAATCCCGGCCGACGAACAGGCCCCGGGACTCCAGCAGCTGGACGGAAACGGCGGCGATGTTCTTTTTCTTGGCGGCGATGGTCTCCTGGCCCGAGATGACCAGGTCCAGGGTCTCCAGGTCGGGCAGGTAAGGCAGCCCCAGGGAGAGAAACCGTGCTGGGCGCTGCGGGTAGATTTTCCCGCCGGCCACAACTTGGGAGGCTTCCACATTGCCGTCGGCCAGAATGGAGACCTGCTTACCCTCCAGGTGGTCGGCGCCGGTGATGGTGCCCCGGGCCCAGGCCCAGTCCGCCCGAGCGACGCCCCGGAACTCTGCCGGCAGGGTCTCCACCAGGACACCCTGGGCGGTCGTAGTGCTGGTCACCGCGTTGATGACCAGGGTGTAGGCCCTTTGGGAAGCATCCTCGAAGACCAGGGCATCCTCAAGATCGGTGCCGCCCGGGAACGCGAAAATGGGATCGGAGGCCTCCACGTCCAGGGTCTCTCCCTCCGCCCAGGCGGTACCGCCAGTGAGGGTGATGGTGGTGGGGGTCGTATTGCGGCCGTCGAAGGAGAGGCCCGAATCCATGAAAAGTGAGGTGCGGATATCGGTGATCTTCCGGGTCTCCATGCGCTCGATGTAGCGGCGGGTCTGCCCGTTGACGGTGCGCCTGACGACCACGTACAGGGCATCCTCATCCCCCTCGGAAACGCAGGCCACGGATTCAAAGGCCCCATCGGTGTCGTGGTGAGCCCAACCCAGCACCTGCTGTTCACGCACGTAGGTCATGGAAAGGAGTACCCCGTCATCCCGGACCATCCACACGGTCGACTGGGGGTTCTGCTGCCAAGCCCATTCCTGGATGGCGTTGTTCTTCACCAGGTGGGAGGCGAGGACGGTCAGGTCCTGGAGGTCGGCCCCGGTGGCCTGGCCCTCGGAGTTGATCTCGGCCCCCAGATCCCGGATCTTGTGGCCCTTGGCCTGGATGTAGAGGGCCGTGTCTCCAATCTCGAGGGGCTGGATCTGGGCGGCGCCGTTGAACCCGATGAGGCTGGGGTCGGTGTTGCCCGGCTTTAGAACAGCCTCCGTGCCGCTGTTCATGACCCATTCCGTGCCCGCGGTGAGGATCGCCATCCTCCGGAGGGACAGAAGGGCCCGCACGGTGTTGACCTGGCGGGAGGCAAGCTGGAAGGTGAGGCTGTCGTTGGACTGGATGGGGCGGGATTCCCCGAAATCAGGGTAGCTGTCGGTTCGGCTCATCCAGACCTTGGTGGGCGCCGCCGGCGTGGCCGCGAACGCCAGGCGCTGGGAGCAGTAGTTGACGCAGGCGGGGTACCCTTGGTCGCCCGCCCAGGCGCCAAAGGCCCAGTTGGGGCTGGGGTTTGCCACCGTGGAATCAGGGATCCGGCTCAGGACCGTGGCGGTGGCGCTGAGGCCCCCGGGATCCACGGCGGTGAGTTTGGCCACGCCCCACCCGGGATGGAGGTAGAGCCAATCCACCCCGCCATCGTTCCACACGACGCCCTCTCCGGCGTGACTGGGGCGCAGGGTCCCGGTCTTTGCGGTGTTGTTGGCCTTGTAGTACTTCTCGTCGCTCCGCCGGATGTCACCGGTGTTGACGTCCTTCTCGGCTTCCCAGGGCTTCTCGAAATCCTTCTGCTCCAGGTAGAAGAGTTGCCCAACCTTACCTGCCCCGAAAATTGCGGCGGTGGAGATGAGGGTAACCACTCCCGTGGACCCAGAGGACTGGACTGTCGTTGCGGAAACCGAATTGATGTCCTGGAAGGGGCCATTCTCGTAAGCGAACGCAGCCAGGGCCCAGGCATCATGGGCCGTGCGGCTCAGGGTCATGGTGGGATGCCCGGGATGGGCGATGGTCATCACGTCCGCGTTCTGGGTGAAAGTCAGGGTCAGAAGGTCCGCCGTGGTGTAGGGCGTGACGACTTCAACGGGATCCCCGGCGTTAGGCCCAGAGGAATAGACCACCTGGCCACCATCCTTGATGACCCGGATGTAGAGGTTCCCGAATTCCAGGATGTAGGTCTGGGTGGTGTTGAAACTGAACCCGATGAGGCGCACCTGGGAGGCATGGTCCTTCACTCCCACGATGAACCTGGTGCCGGACCGGTTCTCGACCCCCCCGTCTGCCAGCGGCCGCCAGTTCCGGCAGGTCCTCAGGGCGCTCTGGTACCAGGGAAGGTCCACCCTCGAATAGAGACTGGGCGAGATCTCCCCGCGGGAGAAGGAGGACTGCAGAAGCTGGGTCATCGGCGGGCCGTCAGGAATTCAGACTCGGGCTCGAGATCGTGCCCTTCGTTGAGGCTCTGGGCGGCCGCCATCGTCATGGCCACCCGGTACGCATTCATGGCTCCCTGGGCAAGGTCAGGTTTCACCGCCAGGGGCATGGCGATCTTGGAAGCCAGGAGGTTCACCAGGGCCTCCTGGGCCAGGGGATCCCACAGGGCGACGTTCTCAACCCGCCCGGTGTAGACCAGCTCCGCCTGTGCCAGGTCGGTGTAGATCACGCGCCTGGTGCCGTCGTTTCCGATCTCGAAGGGCGGCGCCAGGTCGCGGCGGGGGATCCGGGCCCCAGGCAGCACCAGGCTGAGGGCTTGGAGGCAGTCCGTGGGGTAGGCATAGGAAAACCCCCAGTTGCTGGGGGGATTGCCTAGGTTGGTCAGGGCCACGCGCCGGCGCGCCCAGTTCCAGGGGAAGGCCCGAAGGATCGTGTCCCGCACCTGGGCGAAGTGGGCCCTGCAGGGGATGGATTCGGTCGAGCCCTCATCGAGCTGCGAAATGGTCGCCGCGCTGCCCAGCGTCATGATCGCCATGTTGCAGAGTTAGACGTCGGTGGCCATTTCACGCTCCAGAAAGGTGGGGGCCCGAAGGCCCCCGGGTGGTTCAGATCACCGACTGGCTGCCGGTGGGGGTGGAGTCGTCCTGCATGACGGCGGGGCTGGGGGACGCGGGCTTGCGCACCATGGCGGCCTGCACGGCGGACAGGATCTTCTCCCGGCCGTTCCGAGGCACCAGGCCCCCGATATCCAGTCCACCAGCTTCGGCGAACTTCACCAGCTCCGTGGCGCTCATGGCATCCAGGCCCTTCCCTCCCTCAGGGGCCTTGGCTTCCTCTCCGACCGCAGGGGCCGGGACGGAAGGGGTTCGGGTCGGCTTGACACCTGGGCGGAGTTCTCCCACAGGCCCAAACCACTTGGCGCGGGCGCCCTCGGGAACGTCGAATTGCTGACCTTCCCGGATCCGGCGTTTCGCGTAGTAGCCCATTTCGTAGGCGATGACCTTCATGGTGTTCCTCCTCAGATGCCGTCAGGGAGAGCCATCCAGTTGCCGGGCTCGTCGGTCAGGAAAGCGTCGATCTTGACGCCAGTCAGGGCCGCGGTGTCGACGGTGGCCCAGATGCCCAGGTACTGTTCATAGGCACCGCGGGGGAGCCGGTAGACCATGCGGTAGCCGGACACCAGGGTGGCCTTGGCGGTGGCGGGGATCGCGATGTGGGTGGTGCGGCTCGTGGCCAGGTTCGCGGTGCTGTCCGAGGCCAGCTCGAACGCGACCTTGGCGGCGCCGTTGGAGGTCACGTCGGCCGCCACCCGGATCACCAGGAACAGGTCGCTGGTGTTGCCGGGATAGGTCTTCGTCTTGCCCAGGTTGGTGACGTTGCCCATCAGGACCGAATCGGCGTTGGTGGAGGTCGGAAGGGCGGTGTCTTTGCAAAACTCGTTGAAGACGTCCATGCGCATGATGATTTCCTTGTAGTGAAAAGGTTCATGAAGGGGGGTGGGCCCGGCCACGATGACCGGGCCCGAATCACGTCAGGTTCAGATGCCGGCCTCGGTCGAGAGGATGGAGTCGCAGCGGCGGATGGGAATGCCCCGGAAGCGGGTGAGCATCTTGCCCTGGGCGTCCTCGATCGTGGTAAAGCCCATGTTGGCCTTCTCCATGGCCTGCTGGTCGAACATTTCCAGGGTGTCCCGGTTGGCGTAGAAGGCAGGCCTGCAGGCGTTGAGGTTGGGGATACGCCGCATGGCCTTGGCCATCAGGCGCGCCAGCACGGGGCCGGTGGTCCCGGAAGCGACGCAGTCCTCGAGGTCGAAGTTGATGCGCACGACGTAGCGCCAGTCGGCCACGGACAAGCCGCACTGCCACTGGAAGTATTCCACGTGGGCTTCCATGAGGCCGGTGGTGCCGTCTGGGTTGGTCACCGGGACGGTGAGGATGCCCTTGTAGTCCCGGGTGAGGCCCATCTTGGAGCCCTTGGGGAAGATGCCCTGGACCTTGCCTAGGGCCCAGCCGATGAGCCAGACCGAGGTGTTGTCGTTGTTGTCGGGAGTGGCGGCATCCGTGATGATGTTGCAACCGTTCTCCAGGGACTGGTCGGCGTACCGGGGAGCGAAGCCGGTGAACTCCTCGGGGTTGGTGGACTCGTTCGCGTAGAAGAGCGAGGAGGAGAATTCCTGGTTGATGCCTTCGAGCTTCAGGGAGCTCTGGAGGAGCATGAAGGCGGCGGTGTTGCCGTTGAGCTCGGCGACCTGCTTGTCGACCTGGAAGTAGTCCGCCAGGGTTCCGCAGGTTTCGATGACGGAGACGACCTTCCCGAAGGAGGGGGCGATGCCCTGGTTCATCTTGCGCCAGGTGGGGGTGGGCAGAGCGAACTGGGAGTTGGTCTTGTGACCGAGGGTGCTGTTGGCTTCGCCCCAGACCATGTCATCCAGGATCTCGTTCTGCTGCGCGAGGATGTCGACCACCGGGGCGATGTTGCCGGCGTCGTCCATCGCGGCCAGGTGGTCTTTCATGGTGGGGTAGAGGGTGGAAAGCGTGCTCATGAGGATCTCCGAAAGGGCCGGGTTGTGCCGGCAAAGGAGGTTTCTGGTTAACTACTTGAGGCCCGGATACATCTGGTGGGCCAGATCCGGGTTGGTACCCGAGGGATTCCCGCCGAGATTGGTGTTGTCCTCGGACATGGCCTTCCCGAGGCGGACGGCGAACCGGATGAATTCCGGGTTGGAGCCCATGCCGTACTTGGCCAGGTCGGCCTTCAGGGCCTCGGTCCCGAACTTCGTAATGGCCTTGTCGGCCAGCGCGATGTTCGTGGCGAAGTCCTTCCCGCCGACGCCGCCGATCTCCGGATCCTTCTGGGCGGTCTCGGTCCAGCCGGCCAGGAGATCCTGGACGCCCTTGTTCTTGGCCTTCTCGATCTCCGCGACGACGGAGACGAGCTTGCTGGCCTGCTCCTGGGTCAGGTCGAGTTCCCGGGCCACGGGCTCGAAAAGATCCATGCTGGCCTGGTCGAATTGCATCCCCTCGGGAGGGGTGAATTCGTACTTCGCCGGGGCATTCGGAGTGGGCTTCGCATCCCCGGGAGGGGTCTGCACGTCGCCTTTCGGTTTGCCGTCGGGGCCCATCTCAGGCGCCGGATGGTTGACCGGCGCGGGAGGGGGGATAGGGGGAACCGG
>JAHFSN010000164.1 GCA_023265735.1 Spirochaetaceae bacterium
AGGGCCCCGGCCTTGAGGAGGGCCTCCTCGGCTTGCTTCCGGGCCGTGTTGTCGGTGCCGATGAGCAGGTAGCCGATGATGGCTTCCGCCGCGTCGCGGAGGGCGGTGACCGACACCACCGCGGGGAATCGGCTCCCGTTCTTGCGGATGTAGGTCAGTTCGTAGATGTCCTCGATGCCCCGAGATGCCTTGAAGACCAGGGCTTCGAACCCCGGCGTGATGGGTGTCCCTAGCTCGAGGGTCAGTTCCTGGGCCCGGGCGATCAGTTCCTGGGGGTCGGAAATATCCGCCGGAGTGATCCGATTCATCACCTCGGCGGCGGTGTACCCCAGCATGCGCTCGGCGCCTACGTTGAAAATCTGGATGACACCCCTGGCGTCGGTGGCGATGCTGGAAAAGTTCGCGCTGTTGAAAATGGCAGTCTGGAGGGCGTCGGCCTTGAGGAGAATCTCGCCTCCGGCCCTTTCGGCGATCCCTGTTTCCTGAGCTTTTCGGATGGAACCTCCCCACTCCCTCGGATTTCTGGTGCCGTGGGGATAAGGTACTCCCGGAATCGGAAAGAACCCCCATGTTTCGTCCGATTCCGTCGGAGATTCCGCAAAACCCCCGCCCCTTTGACCAGGGGAGTCACTTCTCCCAGGCTGCCAACGTCTCCCCGTAGGTGTTCTCGGTTCAGGGAAAGGCCAGCTTTCCCAGGAAAAGCCGCAGCGGCGGCTGGTCCGTCCCCTACGCCCCCGTCAGGAACGCCTTCAACGCGGTGGGCGCTCGCCCCAGCAGTTGAGTCAGGCTCGGGTCGTTCACGGAAAACTGCCCCAAACGGCTGGCCTGGAAGATGCCCAGGGTCATGGCCGCCAAAGCGTCGGGGAGCCCGCGTGACAGAAGGGCCTTCCGAAAGTCGTCGTCGGTGACCACCGTGCGGACCACAGGGCGTCCCCCGATTTCCGAGGCCACCCGGGCCACCTCCTGAAAGTCGACGGCTTGGCCCGCGAGGTTGACGGTCAGGCTCTCGCTGGTGGCCGGGCGGGTCAGAAGGACGGCGGTGGCCTCGGCCAGGTCGGCGTGGGTGGTCCACGAAATGGGGCCGTCGGCAGGCAGGGCCAAGTCGCCTGTGGTGAAGGCCTGGCCCAGCATCTGAGGGACAGTGTTGGCGTAAAATCCGTTGCGCAGCACGGTGAAGGGTACCCCGGAGGATCGAAGCGCCGCCTCGGTGGCGGCGTGGTCCCTCATGGGTTCAAAGGGAGACGCTGAAGAGGCCCCCACGTGGCTGGTGTACAGGATCCGCCCTGCCCCCGCAGCCACGGCCTGGTCGAGGGCCGTTCGGTGCTGGTGGAGGGCCTGCTCGCCCGTCGAGTTGACGGACACGATGAGAACCTGCTGGGCCCCCTCGAACGCCTGGGCGAGACTGTCCGGGTCGTCGTAGGTGGCCTGGCGGACGCGGACGCCCCGGGCCGCCAGATCCTGGGCCTTCTGGGCGTCGCGAACGCTCACTCCCACTTGAGACGCGGGAACCCTCTTGAGGAGTTCCTCCACAATGCCGCGGCCGAGCTGGCCGTTGGCTCCTGAAATGATGATCATAGAATCCTCCGCATGTGATACGTTGAATCTGCGTCGATTCTGCTGGACGATCCACGTTCCTTCGTCCAAATCTGCAGACTGATCGTCCAGGAATTGCGTCAATGGATGTTTTGACCGAGGTCCTTTCGACCATGCGGGTGTCGAGCGCCCTCTACGCGCGGGTCGAGGCCGCGGCGCCCTGGGGCATCGATTTCGAGGTGCACCACGCCATCAAATTCTGCCTGGTGACCCGGGGCTCGTGCTGCCTGGTCGTCCCGGGGAAGGAGCCGCAAACCCTGGCGGAGGGCGATTTTCTGCTCACGACGGGAGGGGCGCGGTACACCCTGTGCGATGCCCCCGGGAGCCCCTCCCGGCCCCTCACCGAGCTTCTGACCGGTGATCCCCACGGGGTCGACCAAGCCGTCCGGCTGGGAGGCCCCGGCGAAACCGCGACCCTGCTCAACGGCATCCTCACCTTCGCCGCCTCGGAGGAGTCGTACTTCCTGGGCCTCCTCCCTCCCCTCCTCCTCATCCGCCGAGAGCAGGCCCGGGAGGCGGGGTTTGACGTCTACCTGCACCGGTTGACCGTCGAGGCCCAGGACCCTTCGCCGGGCGCCCAGCTCGTGGCCAACTGGCTGAGCGGCATCCTGTTCGTCCATAGCGTGAGGGTCTACGCCCGGTCCGAAGGAGCCCGCACCGGGTGGCTGGCGGCCTTGGCGGACCGCAAACTCGCCTTGGCCCTCCAGGCCGTGCACCAACGCTTGGCCCACCGCTGGACGGTCCAGGAGCTGGCCGAGGTGGCGGGGATGTCGCGTTCGGCGTTCGCCTCCGCCTTCAAGGCGCTGGTGGGCAAGGCGCCCCTGGAGTACGTGTCGGATTGGCGGATGCAGGTGGCCAAGGGCCTCCTCCACGAGGGCAGCCAGAAGCTGTCGGCGGTGGCCAGCGTCCTGGGCTACGAGTCGGACACCGCCTTCTCAAAGGCCTTCAAGCGGACGACAGGGGCGACGCCGGCGGAGTATCGGCGGAAGGGGCGCGAGCTTCGAGCGGGTTCATTGGGCCAGTGAGCTGGGCTTCCTCCGGGCGGTCCACACGTCGGCCTGCCCGTGAAGCCCGGTTTGATAGGCCGTCGTGAAGGCGACCAAGTCTGTCCCGTCGGGGGAGAGGAGGAGCGAGTCCCACGACTGGACGCCCACCGCTTCACTTTGGTTCCGCCAGGTAACTCCCAGGTCTTGGGAGATCCAGACCCCTCCCCGGGCTTCGAGGGCGGCAAAGGTCTTTCCGTCGGCACTCATGGCGACCTTGGCCCAAACCTTCGATTTCGTGGCGGCCGCCGCGGACCATGTGGCCCCGCCATTCAATGAGGTCCAAAGGGTACCTCCGAGTTCGCCCACCAGGAGGTGATCGCCGTCGGGGCTGATGGCAACTGAAGACCAGGCATGAAATCCGGGGATGACATGGTTAGCCCAATGGCCGCCAGAATCCTGGGAGGTCCAAATCTCACCTCCGCCTGCCACGGCACAGAGACTCGTCCCGGATGGGCTCGACGCCACGGAAGCCCAGTTTTGGGGTTTCCCCACAGAGTGGCGATTCCAGGTCTTCCCAAAGTCGGGCGATGTCCAGATGTCGCTGGGAGAACCAACGGCCACGAGGTGAGTGAGGGTATCGTCGGCGGCCAAAGAGGTCCAGTCGATTTGGGGAGCCGGTGTCTGGACCCACGTGGAAGCGGAGTCGCTGGACGTCCAAATGCCCCTTTGGGAGTCCTGAGGGTAGACCACCGTTGCCACTCGGAGGGTGGCCAGTCGGCCCGAGTGGGCGACGACCATTGCTCGTTCGCTGGGACCCGTGGCCAACGGGGAGGTCCAGGTTGCCCCTTTGTCCTCTGATACGAGAAGTCTTGCCTCAAGATCGACAAAGTAGCGTGAGCCGCCCTTCTCTTGGCTGGCGTTGACTGCAAAGGCTCGTATGTCACTCACCGGCAAAGAACTCGCCTTCGTCCAAACCCAGTCGCTCTCCAGGGGGACCAGGACTTCAGACTGGGGAGGCACCTTCGCCAATGGCGCTGTCCCGGTACCTGTTCCGAATTGCAGTCGGCTCAGGCTGTGGTCCGTTCCGGTGGAGAGAATCAACGAACCGTCCGGGGCTGGGGCCAAACCAAAGCCTCGAAGCGGCTGTGACGCGTCCCCTTGAAGGGTCGTCACTCGGCCGGAAGGTGTGATCCGCCGGATTTGGTGTGATCCGGAATCTGAGAAGTGCAGGTTGCCCTGGGCGTCAAAGACAAGGGCTTTGGGGAGCAACAGAGTTGCCTGAGAACCCAGGCCGTCGAGACTGCCGGGCTTAGGCGATCCCGCCACGATGGCCACCAGTCCATCGGCGTTGATTTCCTTGATTTCATTGCCGTCGGCCACAAACAGATTCCCCGATCGGTCAAAGGCCAACGAACCGGGACTGGTGACCTTCGTGGAATCAGCGATTACGGTCGAGCTCGTTTTCTGGATTCGCACCACGCGGTGATTGCCCGTGTCAGAGACGTACAACACGTCGTCAGGACCAACTGCAACACCGGTGGGGTGATTCCATCCTCCACCAAAGGTAACCGACGAGCCATCGGAACTGATTTCGCGAATCTTGTTGTTGCCTGTGTCGGCCACAAAGACCGAGTGTGCACTGTCGACGGCCAGGGCCTCTGGTTGCCGAAACAGCGCCAAGGGTCCTGTGGAGTCGGAGTTCCCTGCCTTCTCTTGGCCTGCCAAGACCCTGACCCTTCCGTCAGCAGACCGTTCAAAAATCCGGTTTCCATCAATCCCATACACCGTTCCGTCGGGGCTGGACGTGAGCGCCGTCGGGTTGATCAGGGTGCCTGGCGGAACCAAAGTCGTCGTGGAGTATTTCGGCTCCGCAATCTTCTCGGGCGGCAGGGTGATCTTGCGGATCTTCCCATTCAAGGAATCGGCGACGTACAGCGTTCCGTCGGGTCCGACGGCGATTCCCGTCGGTTGGTTGAAGGAGGCCACAAGTCCAAAGCCGTTCCTCGATCCTGCTTGGCGTGTTCCCGCTATGACCGTCAGTTGTCCCGATGGTGAGATTCGGAAGACTTGGTTTGTGGCAAAGTCAGTGACGTAGTAGTCGCCGCGTTGGTCGATCACCAATGACGTCGGACGGTCCAGTTTAATACCGTCGGCCAATTTCAGTTCCCTGACCTGTTCCGAACCTGATTCGTCCATCTGGAGAATTGCGTGGTAGGTTGGTTCGGTTACGATCAGCGTTCCTGTCCTGCCGACGGACAACCCAACGTAGGCGCTTGGGCGATTCTCCGTTGTCCCCTGATCAAACCAGGCGGACAGGGCCGAATCCACAATGGTGCTGACGGTACCATCGGGAAGAATCTTTCGGAGATGAAAACGAGAGGACCAAGAGTAGTCAACAACAAAAAGGTTCCCAAAACGGTCAAAGGCCAAAGCCACCGGCAAATTGAAACCAGACTTGATGCCCTTTCCATCGAGGGGACCACCGCTCGTCCCGCTCGAGTTTGTGGTTCCACCGCCGGCGAAGGTGGAAACAACTCCTTTGGGGGAAACCTTGCGGATCAAATAGTTCACCGTGTCCGCCACATAGAGGTTGCCATCCGGGCCGAAGGCCAGCGCCTGCGGCTTGTTGAAGGAGGCTCCAGTTCCCGTCCCGTCGGTTCTCCCCGCTTTGCCTGATCCGGCAAAGGAGGTGACCGTGCCATCGGGAGTGACTTTGAGAATCGAGTTGCTTCCTCGATCAGCCACGAACACGTTCCCCTGGGCATCCACTGCCACCCCGGCGGGATTGGCGAACCCACCCGCCAGGGTCGAGACCGTGGGGACGGTGGGGGGCGGCGGAGCGATCCAGGGAACGATCTGAACGCTTGATCCCGTCACAGCTTGGTTGAAGATCTGGGGCACTTTGCCTCCGGAACCATTGACGAAGTACAAGTTCGTGACGGCCACTCTGATGTTCTCGTCGACACCACTGATCTTCAACGCTTCGATCGGGAAGCGCGCTTCAATACCCGATGCGGTCAGCTCACAGATCCCCACGGATTTGCGTCGATTTGATGCGCGATCCACGATGGTGGAAGTCCAGGCACCCTTTTCTCCTTTGACCTCAAAATC
>JAHFSN010000165.1 GCA_023265735.1 Spirochaetaceae bacterium
CCCTGTTCGGGGCCTTGGGCCTCCTGGTCTTCCTCCCCCTGTACAATATGGCCCCTGTCCAGCAGTTTCTGCTGGGCACGTGGGCCCATTTCTTTCCCTCCGCCTCCCTCGATGCCCAGTTGGCCCTCCTCCAGTCGGGGAAGTACCAGAACATCTGGCTCGACATCATGCTGTATCTGCCCGACGGGCTCTCGGTGACCTTTGCCGTCACCTTTAGTTCCATCCTCTTGGCCACCATCTTTGGTCTGGCCGCCGGATTAGGCCAGATCAGCCGGGTCGTGGTCCTCAACCGGGTCGCCACGGTGTACGTCGAGGTGATCCGCGGGATTCCCCTGCTGGTGCAGATCTTCTACATCTACTTTGCGTTGGGAAGCATCTTCCATCTGGATGGGTTTCTGGCCGCGGTGATCGCGATGTCGTTCTGCTACGGCGCCTATATGGGAGAGATCTTTCGGGCCGGTATCCAGGCCATTCCGAAGGGACAGATGGAAGCGGCGCTCGCCCTCGGGCTGAGCCGGTCCCAAGCCATCTGGCTCATCGTGATGCCCCAGACGGTCAAGATCATTCTTCCCGCCATCGGCAACGAGTTTATCGCCCTGCTTAAGGACAGCTCCATGGTGAGCGTTATGGCCCTCGTCGATCTCTTGCGGTTGGCGAAGAACTACGGTTCGAATCACGGTGACTACTTTCCGCCGCTGACCGTGGTGGCTTTGGTGTACCTCGTCATGACTCTGGTGTTGAGCTGGCTGGTAGCGATGATGGAAGAGAGGTTGAACAAGAATGCCCGATAGGATCCGCATCGAGGGCGCCACCAAGAAATTCGGTGACCTCAAAGCCCTGAACAACGTCAGCATGTCGGTTCGTCCCGGCGAGACCGTGGTGGTCATCGGTCCTTCGGGATCCGGCAAAAGCACCCTCCTCAGGGCCGTGAACCGGCTGGAAGTCCTCAGCGACGGCAATATCTGGGTCGACGAAGACGTGGTCACCCACCAGGGTTCCGACATCCGAAAGATTCGCGAAGAAGTTGGAATGGTCTTCCAGAACTTCAACTTGTTTCCGCACCTTTCGGTACTTCGTAACATCACCTTGGCTCCCATCAACGTGAGGGGCCTTTCCAAGGCCAAGGCCGAAGCCAAGGCCGAGGAGCTTCTCACCCGGGTTGGGCTTCTGGAGAAGCGGGACGCGTGGCCCGAGCAGCTCTCCGGCGGTCAGAAGCAGCGGGTCGCCATCGCCCGGGCCCTGGCCATGGATCCCAAGGTCATGCTCTTCGACGAACCAACCTCGGCCCTCGACCCCGAAATGGTCAAGGAAGTGCTGGACGTCATGCTGGGCCTCGCGAAGGACGGAATGACGATGATGGTGGTGACCCACGAGATGGGCTTTGCCAAGGCTGCCGCCGACCGGGTCATCTTCATGGACCAGGGGGAAATCATCGAGGAAGGCACGCCCCAGGAACTCTTTGACAATCCGAAGAATGAGAGGACGGCCAAGTTCCTCGCCCACATCCTCTAGGGCTCGGACCTCGGCTCAAGCCGCAGACGCGGCTTGAGCCTGGGAGTTTTGGGGCTCGCCCCAAAACTCCAGGACTTGGCCGCAGGCCAATGTCCAGGCGTCGCCTCGACGGGACTCCGGTCCTCGACGTACTTCCAGTACGCCTGCGGGTGTCGTCCCCTCTCGGCCTAGCCAAAACACCGATCTCCTTCGCCTAGCCTTTATGGGGGGCTTCGCTTCGCTCGCCGTCTGGGACCACTTATGACGTCAGTAATTGATACTTTGACCGAATTAGGGGACTAGGCGGTAGAGTTTGTCGCGGGAGAGCAGGTAGGGCTTGTCGTCGGAGCCGATGGCGACGTCGACCAGGGGGCCCAGCTGGCCGCCCACGAGTTCTTCGTAGAACAGGATCTTCGTGGGGGCCTTGGCGTCGAGGCTGAGGCGGTAGAGGTTGCCCTCACCGGCACCCGCGAAGAGAAGGGATCCTTTCCATTCCCCCGAGGGAACAAATACGGCGCCCCCCGGAACCCAGCTATGGCCCGAAGAACAGTAGATGACAGGCCGAGAAACGCCCGTGGCGTAGTCGCGACCGATGTACTTGGGCCATCCATAGTTGGCCGACTTCTCGATCAGGTCCAGCCGGTCCATGGTGCCCCGCGGAATGGCGGGGCCGCGGTCCAGGGCGTACAGGCGACCCGAATCGGGCTGCCAAGCCAACCCGGAAGGATCTCGAAATCCATAGGCCCACACGGGTGAGTTGGGACTCGGATTGTCGGCGGGGATCGAGCCATCTTTGTTGTAGCGAAGGAGAACTCCCCTCAGGTTGGCGGCTACCACGTCGGAGGCCGGCGCGGCCCCGTCGCCGATTCCCACCCAGAGATAACCGTCGGGACCCACTTTGACCACGCCACCCGCTCGATCCCAGCCCGAAGGGAGGTTGTCGACGAGAATGCGGTTGAGGACCACGCCTGTCTCGGTGGCCCGCCAGCGCGTCACCTGGACCACGGGGTGACCGTTGGAGACGGAACGCGTCGCGGCATAAACGTACCCTGTCGACAGATAGTCGGGGTCGACCGCGAACCCCAGAAGCTCCGCGTTTCCGTTGTCGCCCAGGTCGACCCAGGGCTTGGCCGGCCGGTAGTCCGTCCCCTCGGAAATCAGCTGCTCGACCCGGCCCGAGCGCTGGGCGACCAGAAGGGAACCGTCGGGAAGTGCGCCCAGGGCCACGGCGTTTGTCCAGGTTCCGGGGATGGGCTGGGTCTCGAGGGCAGAGGCAAAAAACGGCGTCTGAAGCAGTGCGACGAGCGCCGCGATGAGGACCTTTCTCGGGTGGGGCATGGGGCAAGTATAGCGCGGCACGGCCCTTTGCAAAAGCCTGAAGATTTGTTATCGTGTTTTCGCATTGGAGAGATGTCTGAGTGGTTTAAGGTACCGGTCTCGAAAACCGGCGTACGGCAACGTACCGGGGGTTCGAATCCCCCTCTCTCCGGAAGCAAAAAAACCCGCCACGACGGCGGGTTTTTTTGTGTTCTCTCGGCCTCGGATCGAAACCTTTACTTGAGGGTGACCAGTTCCACGTCGAAGATCAGCCAGGCGTTCGGAGGAATGACCCCGCCCGCTCCCCGGGCCCCGTAGCCGAGGTTCGGAGGGATGATCAGGGTTCGCTTTTCGCCCGTCTTCATGTCGAGCAGGCCTTCGTCCCAGCCAGGGATGACCCGGCCGACGCCCACCTGGAACTCGATGGGTTCCTTCCGGGCGTAGCTGGAATCGAACACCTTGCCGTCGACCAACCGGCCTTCGTAGTGGGCCAGAATGGTCTGCCCCTTGGTGGGCTTGGCCCCAGAGCCGGGCTTGGTCACCTTGTAGTAGAGCCCGCTGGGCGTCTTGGTGAAGCCCTCGGTGAGCTTGGCAATCTTCTTCTCGGCCTCGGCGGCGGCGGCCTTGGCAGCGGACTCGGCCCGTTCCTTGGCCGAACCTTCCAAGGCCTGGAAGGTCTCCTTGGTGGCCTTGAAGGCCTCGGCGGCCTTGCCCTGGCGCACGATGGTGACGGTGTCCATGGTGTCGCCCTGGGCGATCTTGTTCACCACGTCCTGGCCGGCAATGACGTGGCCGAACACGGTGTGCTTGTTCTGGAGCCAGTCGGTCTTCACGTGGGTGATGAAGAACTGGCTGCCGTTGGTGCCGGGGCCGGCGTTGGCCATGGCCAGGTCACCGGGGCCGGAAAACTTCAGGCTGGGGTCAAACTCGTCGGCAAACTGGTAGCCCGGGCCGCCCGCGCCGGTGCCCTGGGGGTCGCCGCCCTGGATCATGAAGTCCGCGATGACCCGATGAAACTTCAGCCCGTTGTAGAAGGGTTTGCCGGTAAACGAGCCCTCGGCTAGTCCGACGAAGTTCGTGACGGTGAGGGGGGTCTTTTGATATTCGAGCTGCAGGACGATGTCGCCCTTCGTCGTCGCGATGACAGCGTAGACCCCGTCACCGTTTTTTTGAATGGCTTCCATCGAAGCTCCTTTGACCGGCCCGGCCACGGCCAGGGCGGGAAGAATTGCTGCGGCAACCACCGCCAGCAGAGGTTTCATGAAACACTTCATGGGGCCCAACGTACCATAACCTGGGTCAAAAGTGGAAGGTCCGCCTCAGGTCGGGGGGCCTTCGGAGGGCAAAGTGCAGCACCGCAAAGAGGAGGGAGAGGGGAACCAGGACGAGGGCCGCCACCTGGGACCACCCCCAGCCCCAGTGGCCCGAGAGCCACCCGGTCACGAGGCCGTCGATGGCCAGCAACTCGGCCGCCACCAGGGCGAAGACCTGACTGAACACGTTGTAGCCCTGATGCCGGTTGCGGCGGACCAGGACGACCCCCGCGACGATGAGTCCAAAGGTGGCCGACACCAGGGGGAGACCCAGCGGAAGGAACCAATGAGGCTTTCCGTCGATACCGAGGTCGAGGGCGGCGAGGTAACTTGAGAGGGCCAGAAACCACAATGTGGCCCAACTCCAGGGACGACGGTGCCAGAGCAGAAGCGACACCAAAAGGACGAGGCTGGTCCCCAGCGAGGCCAGGGGATACCGGGACCACGTCAGGGCTCCCGTGGTCGTGACGTCGGTGACGGTAACGGCTAGGGCGGCCACCGCGAAGACCCCCGTGGTCGCCAGGATGGCCCGGAATTTCCTCTGCTTTGACGTCAAGAACGTCTTGGTGGGGTCATCAGGGTAGGGACTGGGCCACGCGGGCTCCCCGGGGCCCAGTCCCAGGTCGGGGATGGGGGTCGCGCACAGGGGGCAACTCGCGACGGATGGGTCCACTTCCACCCCGCATCGGGGACAGTAGGGCATGGCTATACCTCCAAAACGTTCCGGTTGGACTCGATCTGCACCGGGATTCCCAGACTTCGCAGCCGTGTGAAGAAGGCCCGCTCCACGGACCTGTCCTCCGACAAGTTGCCAAAGGTTACCGCCAGGGTTGGACCGAGACTGATCACTCCCACGTTGACTCGGCAAAAGGGACTGGGCGGAGGGACAAACTCCGCGTCGACGAGGTGCTCCGACCAGCCCGCTGGCCACGACACACGGCCCAGGTTGGAGAGGCTGGCGGTGTGGCGCCTCTCGTAGGCTCCAAAGACGCTTCTGAGCACCAGACTCTTCAGGGGCAGGGGCAGGACCCGCGACAGCAGGCTGAGTTCTCCCCGAAGGTTTCTGACGATTTGCTTCTTCAAGAGTTTGGGCGCCATCTCGGCCTGCATCTGATGATGCACGCGCCGCAGGATTTCGTCAAAATCGTAGGGGCCCAAACGAAGGTCAATCTCCACGGGGATCACCACGAAGAAATTCCGAAGGGTGCGCGATCCGAAGATGGGCCGCAGGTTTACGGGAATCACCAGGCGCAACGGACGGGCCCGCCGCCGCTTCTCCCGGACGGGCAGGGCCAGAAACGGCTCCTGGAAGGCGGCCAGCAGCGTGGCGGCCAAGTATTCGGTGAGGGAAACGTCCTTCGACTTGGCGGCCTGGAGAACTGTGTCCACGGGCAGCCGCCCCGTGGTCACCGCGTAGGCCCCCTTGGGCAGGAGCCGGCTTCGGGGCTGGTAGGCCCTGTCCCAGGTCTGGTACCGAGGAAAGGTGGGGTCGTAGAGGCTCTGGAAGTCGTCGGAGGCC
>JAHFSN010000166.1 GCA_023265735.1 Spirochaetaceae bacterium
GGATCGTCCAGGCCCCGTGGGGAATCAAGTTCGTCGACGGAGAAGCCTTCGAGAAGTCAGTTTTGGAGAAGCTCACCGACGGGGACCTGACCTTGGAACCCGCGCAGGTCTACGACGCGGAACTGGAGGCGATCCGGGCCAAGACACCTGCAGAACTGGGGGCCGACGGGCAGATTGCTCTGCCCGTCCTGATCTCCCAGCTCTGCGCGCAGCTCGACGGCGACATGGCCACCCTGCTCTCGAGGGGCTTCGCCCACGGCGGAAAACAGTGGAAAGGGACCCTCGACATGGTCACCTTGGCCACGGGGATCGTCACGGCCTTGGTTTCTGGGTTGGCCGTATGGGCCCCCCAGCCGTGGCCCGATATCTACGACGAAACCCAGGTCATCGAAGACGAAGCGACGTTCCGGGGCATGGGCCAGGCCCTGATGGGATTCTTTCAGGTCACATCGAAACTCATCGGCGACACCAAGACGGCCGTTCGGGCCGCGGGTACACCCCAGGCCGCAGCTGCCATCTACACGAGCTTCGCAGAGGCCCACCTGTGATCCCCCTGGAGGCCGTGCCCGGGGCAGAAACCCAGCTTTGGGACGACGTGGCCCTGGCCATGCTTCAGCATCCGGAGAGGGCCTTCCTTGTGGGCCTCGAGCTCGCCGTTCTGGGCTTGGTCGTGGTCGGGATCATCTGGTCCGCAATCAAGCTGATGGGGATTATTCGGGGTCGTACCGGTAGGCCGCGCGAAGGAGCGAATCAGGGCCACCGGGCGGACGACCACCAGGAGATCTTGTCCGAACTCAAGGACATCAAGAACCGGCTGGAGAGAACCGAGAGGGTCGGGCTCCTCGGGCTCGAAACCCTCGACCATCTGATGGCGTCGCAAGTCCTCACGGTGGAGGACCTCAAAGACCACGGAGTCATGAACGGCAAGGCGGCTGCCGCCTTGGAACATCTTTCGAAAGCGGGG
The DNA here is from genome assembly GCA_023265735.1 of Spirochaetaceae bacterium. Classification (GTDB taxonomy): domain Bacteria; phylum Spirochaetota; class Spirochaetia; order JABEVK01; family JABEVK01; genus JAIFLN01. Next base: position 965 of record JAHFSN010000166.1, read on the forward strand.
AAGGACCTCAAGGAATTCCTATTCCGCGACGTCACCGTTGGAGGCTGACATGGGACTGATCAGAGATATCGATTCATTGGAGCCCGTGACCCGGGCCGCCGCAACCAAGGCTGTCGAGGAACTCAAGGCAAAGGGGATTTCATTCCTGGTGAACGAAACGCTCAGGCTCAGGGTCACCCAGTACCTGTACTACCTGCAGGGCCGTGCGGCTCTCGACGTGGTGAATCTGTTGCGTCAGGACGCTGGGTTCTGGCCTCTCACCGCGTCCGAGAACCAGAAGCAGGTCACGCAGACCCTGAAGAGCAAGCACATCGACGGCAAAGCCCTCGACATCGCACCCACCAAGAACGGCCAGGTCTGGTGGGACGCCCCGGCAGAGGTCTGGCAGGCAATCGCTGACATCATGAAAAGTCACGGGTTCGAATGGGGAGGGGACTGGAAGGAATTCAAGGATAGCCCCCACTACCAGCTAAAGGAGTAGGTATGTACCTGAAAAACGCAGTTACGGGAAAGATGCGCGGGCCCCTGGACACCGTCGAGTTTGAAGACGGGTTCCCCGGAACCGCGATCAACACAGGGAAGTGGCTGGCCACGGTGAGCACGATGGCCCTGGCCGTCGCCTCGGGCTTTGTTCAGCTCAACTCGGCCGGCGTGTTCGCCGTCGGGAACGTTGCCAGGATCCAGACGGCGAAGTTCTTCACGTTCATTGCCGCCATGGCGAGGTTTGCGAAGTTCTCGTTTCGATTCGGCGCGGCCCCGGCCCCGGCGGGATCTGTTACCGAGGTCGGCTTCTTCATCGCTACGGGAGTGGCTGCGCCCACCCTGGGGGCATTCTTCCGCCTCACGCCCGCCAACGGCCTCCAAGCCGTAGTGAACTTCAACGGGGTCGAGACGGCTCTCTCCTGCCTGGCCCGGGACGCATCTCCTTGGCCGGTTGATACTGCCGCCCACGTGGCCTGGATCTCCTACGATGACGACGCTGTTGATTTCTGGATCGATGGGAATCAAGTCTGCAGCATCCCCACGGAAAGCCAGATCTCAGCCCGGACCTCCTCGGCCATGCCATTCTCGGCCCGGGTGTACTACGCCTCTGCCGGCGCCGTCGCCCAGAAGCTCGACATTGGCCAAGTGGTGACCTACACCTGCGACAACGAATCGAGCAAGCCCTGGGCTCATATCATGGCCGGGATGGGCCACCACGGCTACCAGGGGCAGTCCGGGGGGACCATGGGGTCCCTGGCGAAGATCGTCAATTCGACGAATCCTGGCGCGGCCGTGCCGACGAACACGACGGCCGCCCTCGGAACTGGCCTCGGCGGCGAGTTCTGGGAAACCGACACGCTGGCGATCGGCACCGATGGGATCGTCTCGAGCTGGCAGAATCCGGCAGGGACGGTCGACCAGCCCGGCAAGACCTTCTACTGCACGGGAGTGAAGGTCTCGAGCTTCGTTCAGACGGCCCTTGTGGCGGGTGGCGCCAACGAGGTTTGGTCCATTGCCTTCGGGCATACCAACGTCAGCCTGGCCACCACCGAGAGCGCCGTGACCGGAGCCAAGGCGCCTCGAAGGGTGGCCTTGGGGACCCGGCTCAAGGCCGCGGCCTTGGCCGTTTTGAGCCAACTGACGGATCTCAGCGCCGATTTCTCCTCTGCCCCCATTGTCGTGAACCCGGGCGAGTTCTTCCAGGTGGTGAAGAAGAACGTGGGGACCGTCGGAACTGGCGGAGTCATCGCCCACGACATCCTGGTGCTGGGGTATTTCGAATGAAATCTCTGGTCAAGCTGACTTTCGTCCAGGCCGAATACGACGGATCTCGGGAGGACTTCGAAGAGTCGTTCGGGATCTCGAAAAGGGAGCGGCTTGAGTTCTTCAGAGAAGTCCGGAACCGGTTGATCGCTGAGGGAAAACCCGTGGCGGACATTTTCGTCGAGATGATCCAGGAGGACAAGATTTCGGGCGGATTGCTCCTGGCGATGGCCGCTTTCGGGGCCCAAGAGGCATGGGAGGCCCACGGTAACGGAGTCTGCCTTGTCCTGTCCGCCCTGGACGAAGAGAAGAGTTGAAACGACCCGGGCAACGCTCCCGGGAAAAGGAGTTTCTGTGAACGTCATTTCCTCGCTGGGCCCCTTGTGGGTCCTGTTCCTGCTCTCGGTCTCGGCCGTCGGCGTCATCGAGTGGACCAAAGGCATGGTCGCCGCTGCGGGCAAGAAGAGCGATGGAGGTATTCTGCCCTCCATCCTTTCCTTGGTCTCGGCTGTTGTGATCGGGTTCACTTCGTCCATCCAACCCACGGGGCTTTCGTTGGCCGACGCCTTCACGTTGACCTGGTTGGTCCTGGGCACCCAGGAGCTGGTGGGTTACCAGATCCTCGTGCAGGGTTTCCTGGGGGTATTCCGCCGTCTGCTTGCCCCTCCTGCGGACCCCGGCACGGGACCGAAATGAAATGCGCCTGTGGCTGGTTCCGGCGGCTCTGGTTGTTGGCGTTGCTCTGGGCGCTGGCGCCGTTGCCTGGCTGGACCGACCCCAGCTCCAGGCCGGATCTCGAGCCGCCTCAGCAGCAGCCCTCGCCGACTACTCCCTCGGTCAACTACGAGACGATAATCGACGACTTGGTGAACAGCTCAGGGACGCTCGTGGAAAGGCTGAAGCTGCGCAAGCAGCAAACCAGCGAGTTGTCGCAGTCGTCCAGCGACTCTCTTCAGACCTTGGACAAGGATTCGAACGACTCTCTGAAGGCAACGACGGCGACATTGAGCTCTCTGAATACGTCTATCGACTTGCAGTCCAAGTCCGAGAAGGATTCCGAGGAATTCTCAAAGGCCAAGGACCTTGAGGTTCTCGAGATCCAAAAAAGCCGACTGGTTTGGACGGTCATAGCTTTCCTGGCGGGCTTGGCCATCGACGAGGCGGCCCACCGTTTTGGTTTGGTGAAGTAGGGCGTCCCCGTTCGGGTGACACCCCGCTCCAGGGGCCGCAGACTACGGGGTTCAAATCCCCAGGGACGACCTGCCCGCCGGAAACGGCGGGCTTTTTGTTTGCCGTGGGCCCAGGATTCCGAAACTTTATCAAGGTTTTGTGTCCACAAAGTCCATAATGTCCGTCCATTCACGCCCACAAAGTCCATAAAGTCTAACAGAGTCCAGCAGAGTCCATAGGGTCACGTACGTCTGAACCAGAAATTGCGCGAACCTGAACGCGGAACGCCGCCTCTAGATCGACACGACTGGAGTGGTCATAGATCTGGACAGTTTTCTCGTCCGAGTGCTCTGTGAAGCCGGACAGCTGGGGAAAGGACAGATGTTCTTCTCGGCCGACACTCACGAACCTGTGGCGGAAACTGTGGAAGCCCAGGAGTCTTTGGCGACGTTCGTGGTCGGATATCCCGCAACGTCTCATGGCTGTTCCGAGTCGACATAGGGCTGTCTTGCCGGACAGGGTCCCGTGTTTGCCTCGCCCCGGGAACAACGGTCCGAATGAGGGTACGTGTGCCAGGACGATTTCAACGATCCAAGCTGCCACGGGCACGACTACTCCTTCTCCTGTCTTGGTGCCTGGCGTGACGCCCTCGAGGGGTCGAAGCGCCTTCACCATGGAAATAAGGTAGTATTCCCCGACGCCATCGAGCTGCTTCTTCTGCGAAATATCCTCCCGCCGGAGGGCTAGGACGACGCTAACCCGCGCCCCGGTAGAAGCCACCAACAGGGCCACGCAGTACGCCGCCCAGGGATTAAAGTGCGGATTGCTCAGAAACCCGTGGATTGAGAGCGAACGAGCGTCGACTACCGGTACGTCGTCAGACCAAGTCATTTCGAAGTCCAGACCCCAAACAGTTTCTACAGTTCTGGGGTTCAATAGCCTGAAGGCCTCGTCGTCACGGAACTTGTCCCGCCGTCTCGTCCTGCCTCGGATCTTCGCCATGTCCCTGGTGGGAATTGAAGTGATCCATCCCTGTTTCTTGGCCAGCAGGAACACTGGCGTAGTCGAAAGGATGGCGTGTTTCATCGTGGACTTGGCCAGGCCCTTTCCGTCGGGCGGCCGGCGGATGAGGAACCGAGCCAAGTCTTCCATGGTTTCGCTGGTGATTTCGTCGACCGGAGTGTCCGCGAGAAAGGTGAGCACGTGCACGCCCATGACGCTCGCCATGTTCTTCACGTACTCACGACTCACGGTAACGTCGGATAGCTCTCGCTCAGTCGTGAGCCTGGGACCATCCCAGTCCCAAATTCCCTTGGAGAGTTCGCCAAACGTCGGGGCGGACTTTCGAGCTGGAGACGGAACCCAGGAGGCTAGTTTCGCCACCAACTCAAGACCCAGCTGCTTTGCAAGCTGGTGGACTTCTGGAGTTCCGTCATCAACTATTCCGGTGGAAATCTTGCGCCGCTTTCCCGTGATGGGATCCGGGAAATACACGCGCCAGTACGACACGCCCGACCTCACCTTGTCGGAAACAAGGTGGGCCTCAGCTAGAGAATTGGGCATTTTTGGTCCTCTCTGCCCTGCATTGCCCTGCGAAAGCAAGGGCGGGAGGAATTGGCCAGCCGCGCTAATCCTTCCATCAGAAGGATTTAAGATAAGCGCCTGATCGGAGTCGAACCGACGTCTTCAGCTTGGAAGGCTGAGGTAATAGCCGTTATACGACAGGCGCAGGCGAGAGAAACCTAGCAGAAAGCCC
>JAHFSN010000167.1 GCA_023265735.1 Spirochaetaceae bacterium
GGACACCTCGAACTCCTCCACGAAATCGAAGTGCCCTCCAAGTCGGTGGAGGACTTTCCCGCCCTGGTGGCCCAGACGGCGGTTCGGTACGAGCGCGAGCTGCCCGGCATCAAGATCGAAGCCTGCTGCATCGGCGCCAACGGCCCCGTCAAAGACAACTACTGCCACATCCACAATTTGGCCTGGCAGATCGACGGCCACGCCGTCCATTTGGCCTCGGGGCTTCCCACCGTGATTGTCAACGACTTCACCTCGGTGAGTTTCGCCCTCCCCTTTGTCGACATTGCCGACCCCGCCCAGGCCGCCGTGCTCCACCCCGGGGCCGGCCCCCAGGGAAACGTGAGAGCCGTCATTGGGGCCGGAACGGGCATGGGCGTGGGGATGCTCCTTCAGCAAGGGTCCCGGTACGTGTCGCTCCCGTCCGAGGGCGGGCACATGGACTTCGCTCCCTTTGATTCGCTGACCGAGAATTTCCGGTCGTTTGTCGAGAAGAAGATCGGGATCTTCCCCAGCGTGGAGCTCTGCTGTTCCGGCATAGGGCTGCGCCACCTGTACCTCTTCGCCAAGGCCCACCACTGGCTCGACCACAGCCAGGGCATCATCGCCCAGGTGGAGCGCGAAGGGCTGGAAGAGGCCCCCCGCATCATCTCAGAACACGCCGGCCAAGACGCCGCCGCCCGGCGCATCCTCGAAACCTTCGTGAGGATCTACGCCCGGTTTGCCAGCAACATCGCGACGACGCTGCTCCCGAGGGCCGGACTCTACCTAGCCGGGGGCATCGGGTCGAAGAACCTCAGCTTCTTTCAGGACGGAGACCTGTTTCGCAACATGTACCTTCAGCACGCCAACCCGGTGATCCGCTCGTTCCTGGAGCAGATCCCGGTGTACATGATCCTCCACTACAACACCGCCCTGGTGGGCGCCGCCAACGCGGGGCTGAACCTGCTGTAGGACGAGGAACGAGAGTGAGTCCTCACTTCGGGACCGAGGAACTGCTCGACTTGATGACGGGCACGACCACCGTCGCGTCGGTTCCAGAAGCGAACAGGTACAGATCGGGTGGCGAGGCGGTGGTGTCGACATACCACTCAAGCTGAAGATCGCCGGAAGGAAGTCCTTCGAGGGATTTCACCCGGTCGACGAGGTCAGAATTCCGGAAGATGAGGATTTCCTTCGTGTTGCTCGCGTAGGCCGCCGTGTAGGAGTCGGGAGCGTAGTAAGTCGGCAGGCTGACCAAGAACGTGATGTCGAGGCCCGAGGTTGCGGAGACGGGAGCCAAAGTTCCGTTGATAGGCGCGCCGGAAAACGGAAGCACAGGGCCGGCGTAGACACCTTTCTTGGTCCCGGCGAACGTGTAGGCCGTGGTATAGGACGTGTCCCAGTACGTCGAAATCGGACCGATGGGCGTCCCATCGGAGGTCGCGACCGTGATCCCCTCACCGACGTTATAGAAGCTGTCGACCCCGGAACTCACCGAGCTGAGGAGATCGGCGTTGCTCGTGAACTGACCGAGGAGGTCGCCGGTCAGGCGGACGGTCCGAAGTCCGGTGGATACGTAGGCAACATAGGGGTTCGCGGCGAATCCATACAATCCGATGGTCACCGGTGACCAAGTGGATCCGCCTACCGACACCCCTCCACTCAGGCCCGGTCCCTGGATCCCGTACAGATTGGTGTTTACGGAGGTGGAGTAGCCAAGGATGGTGGCGAACCCTGACCGAAGCGCATTGGGGGGTGTCGGGAGGTCATCGATTCGATTTGTCCCATCCGCGGCGTAGTAGAGACCCTGGGTCGTACTGAAATAAATCGTCCCATCATTGTTGGCCAACGAGTTGAGTCTTCCTGGGATGGAAGAAGCATAGCTACCGTTGGAAAGCGCGGAGTTGGCGAAAACGGTGGGGTCTCCCCCGCTGATCCGGCGCACATCGGCTCCGCTGACAAAGAACAGGACGGTGCCCGAGTTCGAAGCGGCCGTGGAGTGAACAGAAGCCGCCGCGTCTTCCACGACGGCTACTCGGGCCGCACCCAAGGTCACACTCACCGATGTTGAGTTGCCCGCCGAGATCTCGAACAGACCGCTGGCCTGGTAGTGCGCGGTCTCGAAGTAGGCTCCCCCCGACGTGGGGTACTGCCCCGTCGAGACGAAAAGCTGAAACCCTGTCCCCGTCGGGAGGCCATCAAGGGTGACGGTTTGCCCCGCCAGCTTCTGTTCGAGAAAATCCTTCCCCGACAGCGGAACGATGATGCCGTTGCGGACCAATTGGATCCTCACCAGGTTGTCGGCAGGACCAGTGGACGCGGCCACTCGGCTCTGGGAACCCCCAGGAAGGTGAATCTGCAGGTTGCCGCTTCCCCCGAACGAGCCGGGAATTTGGCAACCTACCAGCAGCAACGCGGCAAGCACCGAAATGATTGACTTCATCATGGCCTCCTAGGACCCGATCACGATGGTCAGCTCGACACCACCCGTGGTCGAGGTCGCCTTGGGAGTCGTCGGAGCCTGGGGCAGGGTTTGCACTTGGCCCGTGGTCTTCTGCAGGCTGTCGAGGTCTTGAGAGTTGGTGGTTTTCGGAGGGGCGCCCTGATAGTCGACGACCAGTTTCGCGTCCTTTCCCGCAGGCACGGGAACGGTCTTGCTGGGGTCGGCTGGAACATCGGGGGCGCCCACAAAGTCGTCGTTCTTCTGAGACTCGGGGGCCGGGCCGGCGTTGGGTCCTGAGGGGGCCGTTTCTCTCTGGGGCCGGCCGGGAATGAACGCCACTACCCCTTCCTTCACGTCGAGATGGATGCCGTCGTAGGTGAACTCCGTTCCCCGGACAGACGCCGTGGAATAGGGGGACTGCACCTTAAATTCCTGTTTGACCCCGTCGGCCGACTTGACCGATGCCGCCACGCTCCCCACCCGGAGGAAGGTCGTGGTCTTCAGGGTGCCGCCCTCCTCGACGAGCTTGTCGATGGACATGCGGGTCAACGGTTTGACCTGCAGGGTGGTCTTGCCCAGGACGACCACGGCCGAGCTGTCGAAGCCCGTGGAGAGGGTCGTTGCGAGGCCGAGGTTCTGTCCTTCGGTGGCCGGCACCCACTCGGTGGTCCCGGGGAGCCTCACCTCCACCTTGCCCTTGAGGGACTGAAGCACGGCCGAAGGCACCGCGGCACCCACGGTTGAGACGCCGGCCAAGACGGCCAAAATGACAGTAAGCGTTCCCTTGTTCATACCCTTTCTCCTCCTCAAAAACTCAGCGAAAGCGTGAAATTGGCGGCCACCTGGTATCCGTCGCCGTCCGACCCGGAAACGTAAGTTCCCGCCGTAGGGACGAAATCCCCCAGGGCGACGGACAGCTGCACGTCAGACTTCACGACCCAGGTGGCCGTCAGGTCGACCTCGGTACCCAGCCAGTCTGGTCCCGACGAGAGAACCCCCGGGGCATTCACGACGCCCGCCACGGCGCGCTGGAACCCCAGCAGTTTGACCCCCGTCACGAGGTCTTGGTCAGGAAGCGGCTTCACACTCCCCGAGAACTCCCAGGCAATCAGGTTGGACAACGCCGGACTAAAGGCCACTCCCAGGGTGGTGGAAGTTATCGGCAGAAATAGCGTGGAGATCGGATTCACGTTTCCCTCGACGGCCGAGGTGGCGGACCCGTCGCCCGACGCGGCCAGGACTCGGGCCTTGAAGGCCGACGAGAACCACTCGGGTCGGAAGTAGGAGACGCTTCCCCCCCCCAGGAACGACACGATGGGCCGATACTGGTACGAGAACCCCGTGGCCGACGAGGTATCGGTGATCCAGCTGAGGGTGGTGCCGCCCCCGTAAGTGGCGAACACCTCGTAAAACACCCGCTCGACGATGGGGCCCGCCACTTTGAGGGTGTAGTACTGCGTGTCGACAAGGCCGCCCCGCGCAGAGGAATAGACGTTGGTGTCGGGGCTGACGAAGTCCGAAGCCGGGTTCAGATCGTGCTGGGCCAGGACGCCGGCGGTCAGGCGGTGATCGCCCACCAGGGGGAATTGGGTCTCCGCCAGGCCCACCAACCGAGGCGACGCCAGGGTCTCTTTGGAGCGCGCCTGGTCCTCAAGGCTCATCGAGACCCCCGAGGAGGCCCGGGTCACAAGACCCGTATAGGCTTCCGCCAGGGAGAGGGTCACGTCGCCCCAGGCGAGATCAAGCTTCATCCCGTCGCCGGGATGGTTGAGGATGAGTCCCGTCGGTTCCGAGAGGGCGAACCTGCCGAAGGTGGGCTTGAAGCTCCGGAACCAGGGAGTCTGGAAGGCCAGGGTGGCCGAAAGCACGTCAAAGTCGGCCACCGCCGCCGAAGAGGTTCCCGCCAGGGCGTGGGCCTTCACGTTCCAGCCGCCACCCCTGGTGTCGAACGGTACCTTGAGCGACCCCAGAAGTTCCTCGGAAAAGGTAGTGGGTGGCGACGCGAGCTTCCCCAGCTGCAGCGACGTGACGGGGATCAGTTCCCATTCGAGGCTGAAGAGGGGGGCCCCCGCCAGCAGGAAGATCAGGAATCCGAGGCACGTCCTCATCGGTGGATCTCCTGGTAGGTTTGCCCGGCGATCAGGGTTCGCACCACTTCGTCCCCCGCGACGAGACGGTCGGGTCCGTCGGACGTGTTGATCAGCGAAAGGTACGACAGTTCCCGGTACGCGGCCCGAGGGTTCGGCGCGTAGGTCCATTCCAAGCCCCCGCGGATCTTGAGGACGGCCATCACCAAGAAGCTCAGATCCTGGACCGTTGTCCCCTCCGTGGGCTTTCGGTTGCTTTTCAGGAGTCCCAGGGACACAGCTTTGGCGAAGGCCTCGGATTCGGAGGCGGACTCGGGAATCAGATGGGTCGCAGCCAGGATGAGGTAGGCGGCCGCATCGAGATGGGCTGGTGATTGTCCCAGAAGCTCGTCGAGCCGTTCGTTGGACTGAGCTTGGGCGGCCCCCCCCAGGGTGCTCCCTAAAAGTAGTAACATGACCATTTTGCTCATATTTTTGTTGGCAACCTTCCGCAAACAAGTTAGGCTTGACCAACCATATTATATTTCATTGTCAAGGAATGAAAAGGAGCCGAGCCGCCTTCATGAAGAAAATCCCCCTCATTTTCTCCATCCCCCTGGGAATCGCGGCTGCCCTGGCCTTGCTTCTGGCCTTTGGCCTGACGGGTGGCCTGGAAAACCGCATGTACGATGGCTTCCTGGGTTGGCGTCCCAGCCCCCCCGAAGACAAGTCGCTGGTTCTAGTCCAGGTGGACGATCCGGCGGTCTCGGCGGTCGGAACCTGGCCCATCAGCCGGGCCATCACCGCCGATGCGCTCCTCCTCTTGAAGGAGATGGGCGCCCGGTACGCGGTGTTCGATATCGAGTACGTCAACAAGAGCCCCCGGGGCGTCAACGCCTCGGTTCTGGAGCAGGAGTTCCCCGAGCAGCTTTCGTCGACGTTCCAGAGCCTGTCCGAGAATAACACGGCCCTCGTCGACGCCCTGAGGACCCACCGGATCCCCCTGTCGGAGTCCCCGTCCTTCGCCCGTCAATTCTCCCAGCTGGCCGAACAGAAGAAGCAGGAACTCTCGTACTCCGTCAAAGCCATTGCCCTGGACAATGAC
>JAHFSN010000168.1 GCA_023265735.1 Spirochaetaceae bacterium
GATCCGACGATGCTCGAGCTCTCCAAGTACATCGCGGGTCTCGTCCGGGTTCATACGATCCCCGAAATCGACAAGTCTCTCCAGTATGGAATGGGCATCTTCGAAGGACTCCGGGTGTACGGGTTGGTTTGGGCCCCTGATCCCGCGCTGCCCTATTCCCAAGCCTCCCGGGATCCTCGCCAGGTGAGTTACATTCAATTCCCGTCTCAGACTCTTTCCTACAAGTCCGGTGACTCCGACGCCTTGGCTTTGGCCTTGGCCGAGGCCCTCGAGTCAGTCGCCGTCCCGGCGGCCATCGTTCCCTTGCCGGAGGACGTGCTGGTGGCGTTCCCCCTCGAAATGACGGAGCGCCAAGCCAGGGCCAGCTTCTCCAACGTCGACTTACTGGTCTTCGACTCCGGTACGGTTTGGGTACCCCTTCGGGTGTCTCTGATCCGCGACGGCTTCCTCCGGGCGTGGCAGGCAGGGGCAGAACTGTGGAAGGCGCACCCCGGGGCTCCCTTCGTCAAGGTCGAAGAAGCCTGGAAGGACTTCTCCGCCATTCCGGTGACCGTTGCCGACTTCAACCCCGTGAAACCCAGCGAGGAAGCGGTCACCAAGGGCTTCGGCACGGTGCTTCAACGCTTCGCCCAGGCCGAGTCCGAGCCCAAACTGCAACGGATCCTGGCCGGCATCACGGGCGAGCCCACAGGAAGCCAGCACAACAGTCTCGGAATTGTCTACGCGCAGTACGGATTTTACGAGAAAGCCAAGGAGCAGTTTCAAAAAGCCGTCGACGCGAACTACACCCAGGCCACCATCAACCTGGCCAACGTGGCCTTCCTCGAAAAAGACTACGCTACCGCGGCCGACGGTTTTGAAAAGGCCCGTCAGTCCAACCCTACCAACAAGAACGTCCTGCTGGGTCTCGCCAGGGCACGGTACGAGCTGGGGGACTATGCGGCAACGAACGAACTCTACCTCAAGGTCAAGGCCCTCGACCCCGTCCTGGCCGAACGATTCTCCTACCTTTCGGCCCAGATCGACCCGGCGACACCCCCGGTTGCGGCCTCCCCCGCGAGCGGTGGGTGACGGAGAGCCCCGATGAGGAAGACAACCGTGGCCCAGGGAGTTCTTCTCCTCACCATGCTCTTGCTGGCCCCGGCCCTGGGGGCCCAGGCCGACAGCCAATGGTTTGTCCGACCCTTGGCCGAGGTCATGTTTCCCCTCAATTCCTACGCCGATCCCGTGAGTGGTGAGACCAAACCCCTCTATTCCACGGGCTACGGGGTGGGGGCCCTCGTCGATTACCGGCTGTTTCGATGGTTGAGCCCTTTCCTCCGGGGAGAGTATGGCGTGGTTCCGTACTTGGGAGACAGCTCACTGCAGTTCGTCGAGGCCGACGCGGGGGTGGGCTTCACCCAGGTTCTCGCCGACCAGTTCGCCGTCAGGCTTGACCTCATGGCGGGGCTCTCGCAACTGACGCTTCCCAACCTCAAGGGCACAGCCTATGCCCTGGGGACCAGGCTGTCCTTGGACTACCGGATCACCCCCGAGTTCACCTTGTCTGCCGGAAGCGGTTACTCGACATACTTGGGTTCCCAATCCTCCATCCTCTCGGCCGTTCCCGTTGACGTCTACCTGACCTACGACCTCTCGTCGATTGGCGGCGAGAAACCTCGGCTCAAGGTCGACGAGATCAAACTGGAGGCCGTCTTTCCCTCGCTGTACGCCTACTACGATGAGAACTCTTTTGGAACAGTGAGGATTTCGAACGGGGAAGACGCCCAAATCACGGACGTCGTCGTCTCCTTCAACGCCACCCGGTACATGGACCGGCCGAAGGTGTGCGCCGAGTACACAAGCCTGAAATCGGGTGGCACCGTGGCTGTCCCGGTCAAGGCCCTGTTCACCGACGCCGTCCTCGACTTGACCCAGGGGTCCGAGGTAAAGGGCGAGGTCATTGTGACGTACAAGTTCCTGGGGTCGCCCCGGGTCGTGCGCCAGCCCGTAGACCTTCGCATGCACCACCGGAACGCCATTACTTGGTCCGATGACCGCCGGGCCGGGGCCTTCGTGTCGCCCACCAATCCGGCGGCCCTGTGGTTCGCCCGATACGTCACAGGCATCGTCAACGACCGCTACCGGGCCGGCGTCAACCGTCCGCTCCAGCTGGCCATGGGGATGTTTGAGGCCGAACGGCTCTACGGCCTGAACTACGTCCTCGTGCCCGCCAACGACTACGCCGTCAAACACGAGATCAAGGACTACATCGACAGCGTGCAGTTCCCCCACCAGACCCTCACGAACCGGGGAGGGGACTGCTCCGACCTGGCCATCCTCTTCGCCTCTCTCATGCAATCTGTGGGGGTCGAGACGGCGTTCATCACCATCCCCGGGCACATCTACTCGGCCTTTGATACCGGCCTCACCGAAGCCCAGGCGAAGGAGACCTTCTCCGACCCGGCCCTGTACATCGTTAGGAACGGCAAGGTGTGGGTTCCCCTCGAAATCACCATGCTCAAGGACGGGTTCCTAAAGGCCTGGCGGGTGGGGGCCAAAGAGTGGGTCGACAACGTGAAGTCGGGGAATGCCGCCTTCTACGCCCTCTCAGATTGCTGGAAGAAGTACCCGTCGACGGCCTTCCCGAATGTCAACCCGAGGTTTGCCCTCCCCGCCCAACCGGAGATGGCCGAGGCCCTCGACGCCACCCTGGACCGTTACGCCTTGAGGGAACTCACGCCCAAACTCGAGGAAACGGAGACGCAGCTTGCCCAGGTCTCTCCCGCTGCCCGGGCAAACGAGATCGGTCTGCTCTACGTGTCCTATGGGTTGGTCGGCCAAGCTTGGGTCCATATGACCAGATCGGCCCGGGCGGGTTTCCAGGGGGCTTGGACCAACCTGGGCAACCTAGCTTACCTGCAGAAGGATTATGCCTTGGCCCTGGAGTACTACCAGCATTCCTGGGACGTCGGGCCCAGTGATGAGGCCCTTTTGGGCCTGGCCCGCTGCCAGTTCGAGTTGGAGAACTTCGACGAGGCCGACAGGTCGTACGCGGCGCTGAAAGCCCGAAATCCGGCGCTGGCGGGGCGCTTTGGCTACCTGGGTTCGGTCTTCGGAGGGGAAGGCCGGGCCTGGTCCTGGGCCGAGCGTTCGAACTCGGCGGCTTGGGTGACCGCAGCCCAGCAGCCCCAGATTGGGAGGCTCCCCGGAGAGGCGGCTCCGCAGATCCCCGAATCACCCCCGTCGGAGTCCAAGTTTCCCGTCTTCTGGGGGGGTGTCCGTCCCCAGAAGACAGCTCCAGGGTCCCGGGTGGCGCCCCCCATGCCGCCCCCTGCCGATGTGGCCCTCGCCCCCCTTCCCGAGCTTCCTCCTCTGGAGCCGGAACCTCAACCAGAACTCGCGATGGCGGAACCTTCCTCGGGTTCCGAGGAGCCCCCCGAACCCTCCCAGGGAACCACCGAGACCCCGAAATCAGCGGCTTCCAGCGAGCTCGCCTTGGCGTCCCCGGAGGTGGCACCGCTTCCTTTGGCTCCCGAGGAGCCCGCACCGTCCCCCGCCCCCGCCCCGGTCCCCAGCCTCGAACCGGAAGCCTCGGCCCCCGCGGTCGAGACGGGCCCCGAGGTGGCCCCCGAACTCGAAGGGAGCGCCCCGCCGGCCAAGGCTTCGGTGGCAAAGTCTGCCCCCCGCTGGAAGGTCATCTTCAGCGGCCCGGGCCCCATGCAGCAACGCCTGAATCCCTGGCAGCTTGATGGAGAGACCGTCCAGGAGGCCAATGTTGACCAATCGCTGGCCCAGCTCCTCTCTCCCGTCGTCTCGCTCGATCGTAAGGTCAGGTACTCGGTGTCCGCCAAAACCCTGGCCCAAGGCTGGACAGGCTGGGGGCTTTTTCTCGAGCTCAAGCCCCGCGAAGGGCTACGGCAGTTTGTCTCACGCGACTCGCTCCTCGTTTGGGTCACCCACGACCCCGTCCACTTTCCGAAGGGCCCCGACAGGGTTCAGGTGTTCCGGTCGGTTTCCGGTACGGCCATGACCTTGCTCGGGGAGGCGCCCCTCTCCCGGGCGTCAACTGCCTGGAATCGGCTCAGCCTGGAATTTAACGCCAAAAAGCAATTTCTCGTCGTTACGCTCAACTCGGCCAGGGTGCTCCAGGTAGACCTTGTCCCCCGACTGGGAGACCAAAAGCTCATTGCCCTGCGCTCGCTAGCCAAAACAGATTTCAAAGACTTCGTGATTGAGGTGGAACCATGAAAGTGATCGTTCGGATCCTAGGGATCGGGCTTGCCGGAATTCTCCTTGGATTGGCGTCATGCCAGAACGTTTTGACCGGAAACGACGTCACCTCGAAGGTTCAGGCCCAGGTCGTGGAAGCCAACGCGGATGTGGTACCGGTCACGGTTCAGCGCGATCCTTCTGTGGCAGGAGGAACGATCAGCACACCGGTTTCCAGCGCCAAACTCGGGATCGCTTTCCCGATTTCGACGGATGTCGGGGCGAACTACGCCTTTCACAATTGGACGGTTTTGGGCAACGGAACCGTGACCATCGCCAATCCCAGTTCCGCGTCGACCTCGGCCACCGTCACCAAGGCCGGTTCGAGCATCGTCATCCAGGCCAACTATTGGAGGAGACCCACCGTTAAGGTGATCCCCGGAGACAGCACGCCAAACAATCTTCGCAACGCCTTGGTGCAACTACTGTTCACCACCGATCCATCAACAACCATGGATTCCTCCTCTGTCAACCTCACGAGCGTGACGGTTATGGAGAAGTTCACCGCCGGAGGCTCCTATTCCGATCAGACCTCCACGATCTTCTCAGACATCATCCAAAGCGTTGGGGATACCTCGGGGAACAACTTCACCTTTGACTACCGAAATGCGATATCTCGGCCCTTGAACCAGAACAGTACGTACGAGATTCTCTTCGCTGATGACAAGATCAAGGACAAAAACGGGACGACGATGGTTCCCGTCGTCTCGCCACCCATCTTCTTTACCGGAACGGATTCGGACACCTCGGCGCCAACTCTCAACACGGCGTACATTTCCAACAGCTCCACTGGCATCTTGACGGCAACCACCACCCAGGCCTATTTCAACGTGGCCACCGCCAATTCAGTCTGGCTGAACGTGGCCTATACAGCGGGTGGCAGCCAAGTCCTCACGGGTATCTATGTCTACAAACCGGGGTCCACCACTCCGACCACTTTGGGATATACCGGAAACGGAGTGGAGCAGTACTCCCTCGACACCAGCCTTGGCGATGGACCCCAGACACTGACGATCAAAGGTGTCAACGCCGTCGGAACCATCTCAAGCAACGCGCTCACAGTCACCGCGATCTACGATACGGTGGCTCCCACAGTGACCCCCGGTTCGGCCACCGACATCACGACAACCAGCGCCACCTGGACCCGAAATCCCCACAGCGTGTCGATGAACTTCACCGCCTCGGACGCCAACATCGCCCCCGGTACCGCCGCCGCGGCCACCATGACCGGCCGGCTCATCAATGCCTCCACTTCGGTCACCGTCCCCGGCTCCTCGGTCTCCCTGGCCTTCGTCTCGGGAACCACCTACTCCGTCAC
>JAHFSN010000169.1 GCA_023265735.1 Spirochaetaceae bacterium
GCCTGTCGGGGGCCTTCATTCCCGTGACCGAGGACGAAGGGATGGTGGCCGCCGTCCGATCCGGGGCCCTCAGCATCGAGAAGCTCGAAGCCATGACGTGCGTCTGCTCGGTGGGCCTCGACATGATCGCCATCCCCGGGGACACCCCCGCCGAAACCATCAGCGGGTTCATTGCCGACGAAGCGGCCATTGGCGTGACCAACCACAAGACCACCGCCGTACGGCTGATACCCGTTCCGGGAAAGAAGGCCGGCGACTGGGTCGAGTTCGGCGGACTGCTGGGCGGCGGCCCCATCATGGAGGTCAGCCGCCTCAGCAGCGTAGACTTTATCAGCCGCGGCTGCCGCATCCCAGCCCCGGTCCATTCCTTCAAAAACTAGTCTTGGCTTCTCCGCCCTCCTTTTTCTTTGAGACGAGGTTCCATAAGAACCGCGCGAAAACAGATCGTGGCAAGTCAACATCGATCCGACGACCGACACATGGCCCAAACCTTCGGTTAGCGCCTGGAGTTTTGGGGAAGCCCTCCACGAAGTTCTCAGACCTGGAATGACTGGATGTGCCTGAGCACGGTTTCAAAGGCAACTTCCAGGGGTTTGGTGTCTCCACGGGCCTGAGACAGAAGCAAGCCGCCTTGGATCGCAGACATCATGGCCAAGGCGAGCTTCTGGGGATCCGCCTCCTCCCTCAATATTCCTTGTTCCCCCATTTTGGTCAGCCCTTCCCTCACATGGTTCTCCCAGCGGTCGAATCCCTCACTGATCTTTAGACGGACCTGGGGGTCTGATCCTGACAGCTCGCTCGCCATGGAGGTGAGAACCAACCCCAGGGGGTTCTGTCCGTTCTTTTGCATCGCGACCAAAATCCGCCCCCACGCCTCCAACGCCTCAAAACTTCTGAGATCGATAAGAAAGGGCTGCTGCCCCTCCAATATCAACTGGATCTGAAGGTCGATTGCCGCCTGAACAAGCTCCTGTTTGCTGCTGAAATAATGATAAACCTGGGAGGCGCCGACGTTGGCCGCCTTTTGGATATCCTCGAGGCAGACCCCGGCAATGCCCCTATGACAAAGCAAATCGGCAGCGGCTTGAACGATCTTCTGCCTCGTAGCAATCCCCTTCGTGGTCAGCCGGGGCCTTTCAGACCCACGCTCTTCGTCAGTATCCATGAAATCAATATACCACATTTTGGAGTTGACACTACATAATTAGGCAACTACATTATGTAGTAGACACTACATTTCAATTTTCGAAGGAGAGGAGTGGACTTCCTCATCGAACCGGGCAGGGCGAACGGCTGATGAGGAGGAAACCTGAGGGGCAAATTCTCACGATTTTATGCCCAATTGGTGGCGGCCTGGCCGCGGCCAGACTTTGTGGAAGAGAAGGAAGGATTTAGTGAACACAATCAAGTCCAGCGGTATCGTTCGAATCGAGCGGCCCGGCCCTCCCAACGTACTGAAGTACGAAGACATCACTCTTGCGTTGCCAGGACCGGGTGAAGTCCTCATCAATCAAAAGGCTATCGGTATCAATTTTCTGGATGTCTTCCAGAGAAACGGGACCTTTCCCATGGACACCTATCCCGCACCCCTGGGCTGTGAAGCTTCGGGTGTTGTTGAGTCCGTGGGGACAGGGGTAACAGGTTTTGCGGCGGGCGACCGTGTGGCTTACCCTCTTTCGAACGGCGCTTACGCCGAAAAGCGACTACTCAAGGCGAGTGAGATCTTCAAGCTCCCCGCGGACATCTCTCACGACCAAGCAGCATCCGTCATGGTCAAAGGCATCACAGCCCACATGCTGATCAAGAAGAGTCATCGATTGAAAGCCGGAGAGGTTGTTCTCATCCATGCCATGACGGGTGGAGTTGGAACTTTGCTGAGTGACTGGGCCAGGTCAATTGGCGCGATCGTCATCGGTACAGTGGGGAGCGCGGCCAAAAAACAGCTTGCTTTACAGCGCGGCTTTGAGCATGTCATCAATCTGCAATCCGAGAATTTTGTGGACGCCGTGACAACAGTCACCGACGGGAGGGGCCTCGACGTGGTTTACGACGGTATCGGTGAAACGACCTTTCAAAAGTCCGTGGATCTGGTCAAGGAAGGGGGAAGCGCGGTTTTGTATGGCTGGGCTTCAGGCATGCCCGTCGTCGACATGGAGCGAATTGGGAAAAGGAAGATTCAGTATGTACGACCAGCTGTATTTGAACATTATGCTGACCGGACAGAAGTGGACGCGGCACTCGCGGAGATCTTTGATCTGGTGAGAAATGGCGTTTTTGACCTGCAAAAGCCGACAATCTACCCGCTGTCAGAGGCCGCCAAGGCCCATGCGGATCTTGAATCCAGAAAAACGACGGGAAGTGTCATTCTCCGGCCGTGAACGGTGGAACAGGCATCTCCGGCACCAAAAGGAGAGCCTCTCGATTCATCACCGATTCCTGACAGATCTTCTGCGGCTGGCACATGGCAAAGCGCCGATTTGAGGAAGGCTGTGGCGTACCCGGAGGTTGGCGGAGCCAGGTTCCATGGCTCCGCCGCAATCCTCAATGGCTACACTTTCTGAAAGGCGAGCCCCGCGAAGCCGAGAGATTGACCACAGCCTGAGCCACCGCTCAGTCGGCGAGCGAAGCAAAGCCCGTGCAGATCGGGCGACGGGAATCGTCGTTCTGGCTAAGTCGTGGACATTGGCCTGCGGCCAAGTCCTGGAGTTTTGGGGCGAGCCCCAAAACTCCCAGGCCCAAGACGCGACAGCGGCTTGGGCCGAGGACCGAACGCGACCGAGACGACGCCAGAACGGCGAGGCCCTAGCCCTAGCAGTGATTACACTTTTTGGAACGCCAGGACAGCATTATGTCCCCCAAAGCCAAAGCCGTTCGAGAGGACCCGAGTCGGTTCGTTCTTCCAGGCAATGAGGGGCATGTAGTCGAGGTCGCAATCGGCGTCGGGCTGGGTGAGGCCCAGGGTCGGGGGCACCCAGCCGCTCCGGAGGGTCTGGACGCTCACGATAGCTTCGATTCCCCCCGCCGCCCCAAAGAGGTGCCCCGTGGCGCCCTTGGTCGAGCTCACGGCCACTTTGCCGGCGGAGCCTCCCAGGAACCGGCGGATGGCCTTGGTTTCGGCAATGTCACCCGCGGGGGTCCCGGTACCGTGGGCGTTGATGTAGTCCACTTGGCTGGGCTCCCAACCGGCCATGGCCGCGGCCTGGGCCATGGCCCGGGCGGCCCCCCGGCCCTCGGGGTCGGGGCTGGTCAGGTGATGGGCGTCGGCCGTGGTGCCGTATCCGACCAGTTCGGCGAGGATTTCGGCGCCCCGGGCCACGGCTCCCTCCCACTCTTCGAGGACGAGGACACCGGCGCCCTCCCCCATCAGAAACCCATCCCGGCCTCCGGCAAACGGTGTGCAGGCGGCCAGGGGGGTGTCGTTTCGGGTCGACATGGCGCCCATGGAGTTGAATCCGGAGAAGGCTACCGGGAGGAGGGGCGCCTCGGCCCCTCCCGCCAAGGCCCGGTCGACCAGACCCGTCCGGATGGCCACAAAGGCTTCTCCAATGGCGTTGTTCCCGGTGGCACAGGCCGTGACCGGAGAAATGCAGGGTCCGGTGGCGCCCAACTTCATCGAAACCAGGGCCGCCGCCATGTTGGAGATCATCATGGGGATGGTATACGGACTCGAGCGCCATCCCTCCCCCTTCGACAGGGAGTCGTGGGCCCGGAGCAGGGTCTCCACGCCGCCAATGCCGGAACCCAACCAGACTCCCGTTCGCTCCCCCACGGGGGTCATGGGACGAACGTCGAAACCCGCCACTTCCCAGGCTTGGAGCGCCGCGTACACCCCGAACTGGGCGTACCGGTCCCAGGTGCGCATCTCCTTGGCGTCGAGGTAGCGGTTGGGAATGGGAATTTCCTTGACGGGGGCGGCGACCCTGGTCGGGAACCTCGCAAAGGCCGGATCCTCCAACAGGACGAACCCAGATTTTCCCTCCACCAGGGCCTGGAAAAAGGTCTGCGGATCGGCACCAAGGCCGTGGATCACGCCCATTCCGGTCACCGCGACCCGACGATACGATGTGCTCATGAATCTCTCCTTTTCATAGGGGACGAGTCTGGAGCTTCCCGAAGGTGGGTTTCAAACAGGCTCCAGAGAAGCTCGAGGAGGGCGCGCTGGCCCGGGGTATCCTTGGTCACCCGGGACCAGAGGATGCCGCCCTCGGTGGCGGCGACAAAGAGCGTGGCAAAGTCTTCGACGGGGGTGCCTGGTTTCAGGCGGCCGGCCCGCTCCAACCGGTGCAGGGCCAGGAGGAAGTACCGGCGCAGGGCGTCCGCCGACCGGGCCGCGGCCTCCCGAAGGGGTTCCCAGGTGTCGTCGGCCTCGATCCCCGCGTTGAGGACGGGGCAGCCGCCCGGAAGGATCTTTCCCTGGGCCACGTCGACGCTGGCGTCGAGCAGGTTCTTCAGCACCACGGCGGGGTCACCGTGGGCCTTGGCCAGGGACCCCAAGTGGGCCCCCAGCACCTCGGCGTTGGCCTGGAAGGCCTCGAGGGCCAGGGCGTCTTTGGAAGGAAAGTGGTTGTAGAAGCCCCCCTTCTGGAGCCCCACCGCTTCGAGGATGGAGGACATGGACGTGGCCCGGTACCCCGTGCGGTTCATGAGACCCCCGGCCTGGGTCAGAACCAGGTCCCGGGTGTCGTCGCCTTTGCTCATGGGTCAATAAAAGACCGATCGGTCTGTTTTTGTCAAGAAGGGCTTGGATCTCGGCTCAAGCCACTGACGTGTCTTGAGCCTGGGAGTTTTGGGGCCAGCCCCAAAACTCCAGGACTTGGCCACAGGCCAATGTCCCGGCTTCGTCTCAGTCGCGTGCGGTCCTCGGCGTACACACAGTACGGCAGACCATCCGGTGGATGGTCTGCAACGCTCGGCAGGCGAGCTGCAGCACGCCGGTGGCCGAAGGCCAGCCGAGGGTGAAAGCGGCTTCTCACGCCCCGTCCTGCGGACCGGCTCCCGCCTCGGGGCTCACAAAACCGTCCTCTGGACGCTTTTGTCTCCGGCGCCCAGATCTCCACGGGCCTCGCTTCGCTCGCTACATGATCGTTGGGTTCGTCCATAGTGCAAGTCCAGGACTTTCGAATTTTGGGGCAGAGCCGTGAGTAGATTTACTCTGAGGCGTAGTCGATCATGGTGATCACAGACCGGCCCTTGAGGGCCCTTTCGGGCGAAAGGAACGGGAGGCCGACGACGCAGAAGAGATCGGTGACCTTGCCCCCGGCTTCCTCGAGGAGCTCGGCGGCCGCGTTGAGGGTACCTCCGGTGGCCAGCAAATCGTCGACGATGACGATGTTGACGCCCTTGGGCACGTCGTGGGGATGCACTTCCAGGACGGCCTGGCCGTACTCGAGGGCGTACGACCGCTGGAGGGTCGTGCCGGGCAGCTTTCCCTTCTTGCGCACCAAGATCAGGGGCACTCCCAGGTGGAGGGCCAGCGGAGCGGCGAACACGAACCCCCGGGACTCCACGGCGGCCACGGCCCCCAGCCCCTTTCCGGTGTAGGTG
>JAHFSN010000170.1 GCA_023265735.1 Spirochaetaceae bacterium
ACTGTTCCATCAGTTCGATGAACGTGTGCCCGTCGGTCTCCCGGGCCAGCTCGTGGAGCACGATCGACATGAGGTCGAGGGCGGGCTTCAGGCCCTTCTTTTTGGGGCCCGAACCGCCGTACTCCCGGACCAGACGGTCGAGGAGCCAGCGCAGGACGACCTGGGATTCATCGGCTCCAAACTGCGACAGGCGGCGCCACGTGATGGGGGCCAGGGAGGGACCGTCGGCTTTCTGGGGATTCTCCCAGAATTGGATCCACTCTTTAACCACGAGGGGGCCTTGTTCGGCCTCGATAATGAGATCCAGGGGACGATGCAACACCTTTCGGTACTCCGGGTTCTCCACCAGGGCTTCCAGAAAGGCAGGAAAACGGGTGATCTCAAACAGGCTTTCCAGGGCCAAGGGCTACTCCTCGCGTCTTGCTACGGCGGCGACCCACGAGCTCGAGCGCAGAGCCCGACCGTCCAGTCCACCGCAGAACTGAACCTTCCATCCAACCAGGAGCTCCTTTGACAGATGCTCGGGGTCGTACCAGCGGTACCACAGGGGGAAACGGCGGATCCGGTCCGATTCCACGACGGTATAGACGCGACCAAAGGTTCTCAAACTAGGATACGCATCCGTGCGGCTCAAGACAAGGTGGGGAGCCGGGGTCCAGAAGCCCTCTTGGGGGACGACGGACCAGGTTTGCCCCCCGGCGGCCCGTTTCTGCGCCTCCCACCAACGGCGGCGAAAGGCATCGAAGACCAGCAGTCCGTGGGGGGCCAGGGCCCGGGCGCACCGGGTGATGAGCTTTTTGGCCTGGGCCGGGCTGAGGCAGCCGATGGTTCCATACGCCAGGAGGATTAGGTCCTGCTGGTCGGGGAAGGGCACGGTGTTGAAATCGCCCAGGACGAGGTTCAGGGACAGCCCGGCGTCGGTGGCCTCCTGGCGGGCGTACTCGAGCGAAGGGGCGGCCACGTCGACCCCGGTGACCGACCAGCCCCGCTGGGCGAACAGGAGGGCGTGGCGGCCCGCCCCGCAGCCCAGGTCGAGGAGGCGTCCGGGCCGCGGGGCCAGGGAGTGGATCCACTCCACCTCGGCCTCGACCTGGGGAAGGGGTCGTCCCGCATCGTCGGACCTGTCGTCCAGATGGGCCCAAACGACGTGACTCGCGATGTAGGGGTCGGCCCAGAAGATACCGTCCCCGGGATCAAAGGCCCGGGGGCGTCGGTCCGCCTTGGCCAGGGTCGCCCAGTCCATTGTTCCTCCTCGCCGGTCCGTGGTAGTCTCCGGCCATGCAACTGATGGCCCTTTGTCCCTTCGGACTCGAGAAACTGACCCGGGACGAGGTCAAGAACCTCGGGTTTCCGGTGTCCTCCCAGGCCGCCGGAAAGGTCTTCTTTGAGGGCGGCTGGGACGCGATCATGAAGGCCAACCTCCACCTCCGGACGGCCGAACGGGTGTTGGCCGTGGTGGGCCAGTACCCGGCGGGGGACTTTGATCAGCTGTTCGAGGGAACGTCGGCCTTGCCCTGGGAGGACTGGCTCTCGCCCCGTTGCACCATCGTCGTCGAAAAGGTGAAATCCTTCAAGTCAAAGTTGACCTCCGTGCCGGCCGTTCAAGGGGTGCTCCAGAAGGCCGTCTTTCAGCGGCTGGGATCCCGGTGGGGTGTCCAGTCCCTGCCCCAGGTGGGACCCCAGACGGGGCTTCGGGTGTACCTGGACCACGACCGGGCCTTGGCCGCCGTGGACACCACGGGGGCGGCCCTCCACAACCGGGGCTACCGGAAGGTGGCCGGGGAGGCTCCCGTGAAGGAGAACCTGGCCGCGGCGCTGCTGCTGTTCTCGGGCTGGCGGAGAAAGTATCCTCTCTACGATCCGCTGTGCGGGTCGGGGACCATCCTCGGCGAGGCCCTCCTGTTTGCCTACGACATTCCGCCGGGCATCCGTCGGAGCTTCAGCTTTGAGCAGCTGGTACCGTTCCAGGCCCTGGACTGGAAGATCCTCAAGGACGAAGCCCGGGCCCGGATCGACACCTCGCACCGAGTCCGGGTGTACGGGTCTGACAAGGACGCCCGGGTCCTCGAGGCGGCCCGGGAGAATCTGGGGCGGCTGGGCCTCGAAGTTCAGGTTCCCCTCGAGCAGATTTCCATGGAAGAGGCGAGGGCCGACCGGCTGCCGGGGGCGGACGGCTCGGGGTTCCTGATCACCAACCCCCCCTACGGCGAACGGCTCAACGACAGGCCCCACGCCGAGAACCTGTCACGGCAGATGCGGCACTTCAGCCGCAACTTTCCCGGCTGGAAGCTCGGAGTCCTCACCAGCCTCGAGACCTTCACCCAGCAGATTGGCCTCGAGCCCTACGTGGTCAGGGACCTCGTGAACGGCCCCCTCCCCGTGAAATATTACCAGTTTCAGCTCTAGGACCTCTCGCCCCGGTTAGATTGAATCTTGACGGCGGCCCGACTACCCTTTACCTTTAGGCCTATCAGATCAGGCGGCCCCTTGGGGGTGTAGCCGGGCCGGTGACGGCAGCGGATTCGTCCGCGGGACTGGACTCCCCATGCCACGAGGTGCCCAATGTCCCTTCCTTTGAACGTTCTCGCCTCTCGAGTTGCAATTATCTCCATTATATCTAATTCACTCCTCACTCTCCTCAAGGTGGGGGCCGCCTGGGCGACGGGTTCGGTGTCCATCCTTTCGGAGGCGGTCCACTCGTCTATGGACCTTCTGGCCTCGTTCATCGCCTTTGTGGCCGTTCGGATCAGCCGGCAGCCCGCCGACAGAGACCATCCCTGGGGTCACGGCAAGGCCGAGAATCTCTCGGGGGTCGCCGAGGGGATACTGATCTTTGTGGCGGCTGGCCTGATCATTTCCGAAGCCATTCAAAAGATCGTCCAGCCCCACCCGATGACCCAGCCCCTCATTGGGGTAGTCATCATGGGCATCTCGGCCGTGGTGAATACCGGGGTGGCCTTCGTCCTCTTCCGTACGGCCAAGAAGACGGGCTCCCTCGCCTTGGAGGCCGACGCCCTCCACCTCAAGACCGATGTGTACACGTCGGTGGGTGTCGCCTTGGGACTGGGCCTCATGGCCTTGACCGGGTGGCCCCTCCTCGACCCCCTGGTGGCTCTCCTGGTGGCGCTGCTCATCGTCAAGGAGGCCTGGAACCTCGTGCACAAGTCCTTTGGTCCCCTCATGGACGGCGCCCTGGGGGACCAGGACCGGGTCCTGGTCGAGGGCATCCTCGAGCGGTTTATGGGAGAAGGGGTCAGCTACCACGACCTGAAGGCCCGCCGGTCGGGGCACCAGATCTTCGCCGAGTTCCACCTGACCATGCCTGGAGAGACGCCTTTGGCCGCCGTCCACGACCTGACCGACCGCATCGAAGCGGCCCTAGCCGAGGCCGAGGTGGTCGCCTCCATCCACATGGAACCTCTCGGCGATTAGCGCAACTGGGGGAGGCCGTGGAGCTGAACATACTGAAGGAGGAGGATGGTCTTCCCATCGCGGATCCTCCCGTCAGCCACCATGTCCACCGCCTCGGCCAGGGGCAGTTCCAGCACTTCGATCCTCTCCTCGTCCCCGGTACCTCCCCCGGCCGATACCCGGTCGGCATCTTGGTAGGGGGCCACGAAGAAATGGAGGATCTCCGTGACCGAGCCAGGGCTCATGTAGGCCTCGAACACTTTCTGGAGGGGGCCGACCCGAAAGCCGGTCTCCTCCTCGGCCTCCCGACGGATGGCCGCCGCGGGATCCTCGCCGTCGAGGAGTCCGGCGCAGGCTTCGATGAGCATGCCATCGGGATGGCCGTTCATGTAGGCGGGAAGCCGGAACTGCCGGGTCAGGATGACGGTGTGCCTCTGGGGATGAACCAGGAGCAGGGCGGCTCCGTTTCCGCGGTCGTAGGCCTCCCGGCTCTGGACGGTCCAGGTCCCGTCGGCTCCCCGCTGGCGGAAGGTGACCTTCCTGAGGGTGTACCAATCGTCGGACAGAACCTGGGTGGAGAGGACTTCGATGTCAGGGTTCACAGCGAGCCCTCGGCCCGGACGAGGGGGAGGTCCAGGGCGCTGGTCACCACGGGCAGGCCCCGCCGTTGGGCCAGGGCCACGTCGGCGTCCGCGCCCCGGGAGGCGCCGGGGAGCCGCAAGACGGCGTCGCAGCGTCCCAGAAGCCGATGGGCCACCCCGTAGACGGTGGTTTGCCAGCCCTCGTCCTCGGGCCTCAGCCCCGAGCGGCGGACCAGCGGCAGGGCCAGCCATTCGCCGATGACGGGAACGTGGCCCCTCTGCCAGACCTCCCAGGCTCCGGCCTCCAGGCGGGCCAGGTTCTCCGCGATCTTCTGCGGGTCGTCGCCCGTCCCCGATCGGTAGGGTCCCGCAACCAGGACTATCCAAGGTTCCTTCATGGTTCTCTCCCTTTAGAGACAGCTCTCTTTCCTAAGTTTGCACGAAAATACGTGATAATGCCGAAATATATCGACATTTGGCGGAATTGGCAAGATAATCTTGCATATTGGCGCACGTTCGTGCATAAACCTTGACGATCCCCTCGGGGAGAGGTTGAATGGGCCCGGGGAGAAACCATGCTGACCGTCCAACGAAAACAGCTCATCCTGGAACGCCTGGGCTCCCAGGGGCAGGTGTCCGTCGCCGACCTGGCCCGGGAGTGGGGTGTCTCCGAAGACACGGTGCGCCGGGACCTTCGGGACCTGGCCGCCGAAGGGCGGGTCCAGCGGGTCCACGGGGGGGCCCTTCCGGCTTCGGCAGCCCTGGGGACCTACGAGCACCGGGAGAGGCTGTCGACCGAGGTGAAGGAGAGGCTGGGCCGGGCCGCCGCGAACCTGATCCGCGACGGCCAGATCATCGCCATCGATGGCGGGACGACCAACCTGCAGCTGGTGAGGGCCCTCCCCCGGGACCGGCGGATTACCGTTGTCACTCACAGTCCCCTGATCGCCGCGGAACTTAGGGAAAAGCCCCTGGTCGAGGTGCTGATGATGGGGGGGCGGATCTTCCGTCACTCCCAGGTAGCCGTGGGGACCGAAACCGCCGAGGCCATCGGGCGCCTGAGGACCGACGTGTTCTTTCTGGGGGCCACGGGAATTCACCCCGACACGGGAGTGACCACGGGGGACTGGGAGGAGGCCGCGGTCAAACGCGCGTTCTGCCGGGGCGCCGCGGAGACGATCCTGCTGGTGTCTCCCGAGAAATGGGGCGCGGCCTCGCCCTACCAGATCATCGGTGTGCGCGACCTTTCGGGGGTGGTCATCGACGCCCAGACGCCGGCTGCCGAGGTCCAGACGTACCGCGACCTGGGCCTGGACGTGACCCTGGGCTAAGGTCCGACCGAACTACGACTTTTCGAGGAGGTAGAGGTACTCTCTCACGTGGAGATTCCGGCCCCGGAGGTTGCGGCTTCCACGAAAGGTATTGTACCGGGTTTGAAGGACCTCCAGGGCGCCGTGGTGCCTGAGCAGGGCCTCCATCTGGGCCTGGGGAATGAATCCTTCGGAGTTGAACGAGATCATGAGG
>JAHFSN010000171.1 GCA_023265735.1 Spirochaetaceae bacterium
GTGGTTGGTGGTCATGTGCCGCGACAACGCATCGAGGGCCTGGTGGTCACCGGCAGCCAGGTCCTCCAGGAAGGTGGCGAGGTCGACGCCTTCCTGGTGGCGAAGCTTCTCGAGGCGGGAGGCCAGCAGATAGTCTTTGTGGGGCCCCATGCAGATCCCCAACCTGTCTTGCACCTGGGCCGAGATCTGATGGAGCACGGTCATCTCAGACCTGCCTGTCATCGAAGGAGACCTTCTGACGCCTCGGCCCCTCGGTGAGGACGGGCAAGGAATTGGTCCTGGGGGAAACCGGCGCGGTCGCGGTGGTCCCCTCCTCGCGGAAGGTCTTGCCCGTGATGATGGCGTAGAGCTGGCGGACCACGTCGTTGAGGCTCTGGACCTGGCTCTGCAGTTCCTCGGCCGCACTGGCAGTTTCCTCCGACGAACTGGCATTGTTCTGGACCACCTGGTCAAACTGCACGATGGCCTGGTTCACCTGGCCGATCCCCTCGTCCTGCTGGCGGCTGGCCGTTTCCACCTCCTTGGTCATCTCTCCCACCTTCTGGGCATCGGCCAGGATGGTGGCCAGAAGGGTCGTCATCTGGCCGGAGACCTCCAGGCCCTCGGCGATCTTGGCGTTGGTATCCTTGATGAGGGCGGCGGTTTCCTTGGCACTGGCCGCCGACCGGTTGGCCAGGTTCTTCACCTCGTCGGCCACCACGGCAAACCCCAGGCCCGCTTCCCCGGCCCGGGCCGCCTCGACGGCGGCGTTGAGGGCCAGCATGTTGGTCTGGAAGGCGATGTCCTCGATGACGTCGATGATGGCCTTGATGTCCTCGGCGGACTTGCTGATGGCGTCCATCGATGCGGCCATCTTGGCCATGGCCCCGGCGCCCGTCTCGGACGATTGGGCGTTGCGGGTGGCCAGGAGGCTGGCCTGCTGGGCGTTCTCGACGTTCTGTTTCACCATGGACGACAGCTCTTCCATCGAGGCCGAGGTCTCCTCGATCTGGCTGGCCTGTTCGGTGGCGCCGTTGGCGATCTCCTGGCTGGCCTGGGAAAGCTGGCGGGAGGAGGAGCCGATCTGGGTGGCGGCCTCGGAGAGGTCGGTGACAAAGCGCCCTACGGGATTGCTGACCGACCGGGCCACGAAGAAGCTGATGATCGATGCCAATACCAGAATGACGAACGCCATTCCGAGACTGAGCTCAATGGACTGGTAGGTCCCCGATTGAAGGTCGTTCTCGGTCACCGAGGTCAAGATGGTCCATCCCGACTCGGGAACTCGGCTGGAGGCGTAGTACTTCATCTGCCCGTTGTAGGGCTGCTTTTGAAATACCTGGGGGGCCGACAGGGCTTTGACCCGGATGTCGTCGGGTTGTTTGCCGTCCTTGATCCCCACGGAGGCGTTGGGGTGATACATCATCTGGCCTTGGTTGTCGATCACAAAGGCGTATCCGCTCGATCCGATCTTGATCCCTTCGAAATGGGCCTTGGCGAATTTCTGCCAGTTGACCGTGAGGATGGCGAGGGACACCGGCTGGTGATCCGGGCCGAAGACGGGAACCGAAACGGTGAAGACCCAGTTCTGGGTTGCCGCCGATTGGATGATCGAAGGGTCAGTGAAGGGAAGGGCGTCGTTTCGGTGGGCCCAAGCCGGGTACTTGCCGATGTCCTTGCCCTCGGTGGACACTCCCCGCGAGTCGACAAGGACCTTGGAAGTCAGGAAGTCGACGATGGCGAGGTTGTCGAGGTCGGGATAGATCGCTTTCTGTTCGGCCAGATAATCGGCAACGGTCTGGCGGCCTTCCGGGGTAGGCTTGCGGCTATACGCAATGACCCGAGCCGAACTGGCGACGCTCTGGACCTGCCTTTGCCGTTCCTGGACGAACTGGGAAACCAACTTGGCTCCGTCATCGGCGATGACCGAGAGTGACGACTGGGCCTCGTTTACCCTGTCTTGAAGGTTGATCCACGTGGAAGCTGCAATAATGCCGACGGCAATCGTCGCCCCCGACAGGAGCGCCGTGAGGAAGAATTTGGAGTTGAGAGAGAGTTTTTTCCGGGCCATCATGGCCTCCTTTCCTGTGTGGTAGGGGCGGCCTTCAGGTCCGCCAGTTCGTCTTCGTTGAGCACCCTGTCGACGTCGATGAGGATGCGCAGTCCGGCCGGGGTTTCGGCCACACCGTCGACGTACCGGGCCTTCACCCGGGTTTCCAGGCCCGCCAGCTTGGAGATCTTCTCGGCCGGGATCACCTGAACCTCGTGGACCCTGTCCACCACGACGCCCATGAGGAAGGGCTCACCGTGAAGCCGCAGGTCGAGGACGACGATGCTGGTGTGCTTGGCCGGGGGCTCGGGGACCAACCCGAAGCGAATCCGGAGATCAACCACGGGGATGATGGTTCCCCTGAGGTTCACGACTCCGACCACCGAGGGTGCGGTTTGGGGAAGGGGAGTGATCTCGCGGAACCCCAGAATTTCCTTGACCTTGAGGATGGGGATGGCGTAGACCTCGGTTTCCACCTCGAAGGTCAGAAACCTCTGACCGACGGCCGCGGTTCTTCTGTGCTGTTCCATGGATACTCCTTGGGTTTGAGACGGGGTTACAAGAGGTTCTTGAGGGCCGCCAGCAGGGTTTCGGGGTCGCACGGCTTGAGGATCCAGCCCGTGGCTCCCAGGGTCTTGGCCTCCTGCCGGCGTTCCTGTTTCGTTTCGGTGGTGAGCATGAGCACTGGAGTCTTGGCAAACAAGGGGTTGGCTTTGATGTGCTTGAGCAGGGTCAGGCCGTCCATCACGGGCATGTTCACGTCGAGCAGGAACAGGTCGACGGCCGTCCCCTTGGCTACCAGATCGAGGGCCGCTTGGCCGTTGTCAGCCTCGAGGACCAGGTACTCGCGGACCAGGGAGCCCTTGACGATGTTGCGAATCGAAGTGGAGTCATCCACCAACAGAATGGTTTTCATGCTGTCTCCTCTAAAAAAGTTCCAGGGAACCGACCCTTGGGGGGGCTTCGTCCGCCGGGGGGCAGCCCCAGGCCGCCAGAACGGCGTCGAGGACGGCTAGCTCTCCTGCCGTCGTCAGGTGCTCGCGGACCAGTGTCCCCCAGGCATGAACCTGGGCCTCACCCGGCGGGGAACCGTCCCCCGGGGCCAGCACCTGGTCGAGGACGTGAACGAAGACTTGGTTCAGGTTTTCCAGTTCCTGCACCGTGACTTCGTGAAGCTGGACCAGGGGCGACAGGCGGTTCACCTGGAGGTCCAGGCGCCCCACGAACCCTTCGATGGTCCGGCAGAGTTGGCTGAACCTCACGCCCTGTTCCCTGTAGTTGTCCTGGAGCGAGATGAAACTGGCGTCCTGCTTGAGGAGCAGGGTCTCGACGGCGGTGCCTTTGCCTTCGAGGTCCCGGTCTACCCGGTCGAAGAGGTCCTGGGCCCCCTGAAGCAGGGTGCGCACCTGGGCCAGGAAGGCCGAGGTTTCGAGGGCCAGGGACTTCACCTGGCTGGCGATGACCTTGAAGCCCCGGCCGGAGGTCCCGGCCCGGGCGGCCTCGATGGAGGCGTTGATCGAGAGAACGTTGATGCGGTCGGAGAGGTCCGCAACCTCACCATTGACCTCGAGGATGGTCCTGAGGGTCTTCTTCAGCGCGTGGATATGGGTGGCCATGGACTGGGTGGTCTCCCGGGTCAACCGGGCCGCTTCGGCCATATCCGTCTTCACCGCCGCGGCGTCGCCTTGCAGCCAGTCCCGGTCCTCCTGGCCTGCGGAGATCTGGTCGTGGGTCCGAACCTTCTGGGCCAGGTCCACCAAGTCGGACCGGATCTCGAGCAGGTTGGCGCTCAGGGGATCGGTGGTCGACCTGAGTTGCCCCACGATGGACTGGCCCAGGCGAACCTGAAGGTCCCGGTGAAGCCGCAGCTCAGGGGGGACGGGGGCAGGGACCTCGTCCCTAACGTCAGGGGGAGGGGAGAGAACCTGCGGCACCGGCGGGAACACGGGCGGGGGAACGGGCGGGGCCGCCGGGGTCCTGCGGGTCCGGACCACCCGCACGGTGACAGCCGCAGTCAGGCCCAGGGAAGCCAGCCAGGCCCCGAGGAGGACGATCATTGCGCCGCTCCCGCTAATTCCACCAGCTGGTCGACGTCGAGGACCAAGGCTAGTCGCCCCCCGCCCAACACCGTGGCGGCCGAGACGCCCCGGAGCCCCTCAAAGAGGATCCCCAGGCTCCGGATAACGACCTCCCGTTTGGCCTCGACCTCGTCGACCAGCATCAGGCGTTGGCTTCCGCCGGTGGTTTCGAGGACCACCCCCCAGGAGGGCCTGGTTGGAGAGGCCCGGCCATCGAGGACTTCACCCAGGGAAAACACGTCGAGGGGCGTGCCCCGCAGGGTATAAACGAAGGCCCCCGGAACGACGGTCTGGAGGGATCCCTCGGACACGATCAGGGATTCCCGGGCCGAGTGGACGGGCACAATGAACCGCCGGGTCGCCACCCTCACCACGAGTCCCTCAAGGACCGCCGTACTGAGGGGGAACGAGAGGGACACCTTCGTCCCCTGGCCGGGTTCGCTCTGCACATCGAGCCTCCCCCGGGCCTCCCGGACCATCCTCGACACGATGTCCATCCCCACACCTCGTCCCGAGACCGTCGAGAGCCCCTCGGCGGTGGAGAAGCCGGGGTGGAAGATCCAGGGGTAGACCTCGGAGGCGGCCTCGGGCGGGGGTCCCGACGTGAGGCCCATCTTTACGGCCTTGGCCCAGATCTTGGGGGCGTCGAGGCCGCCCCCGTCGTCGGAGACCTCGATCTCGATGCGGTTGCCCCGGCGGACCGCCCCCACCTTCAGACGACCCTCGATGTCCTTGCCCCGGGCCCGCCGGAGGGCGGGGGCCTCGAGCCCATGGTCGAGGGCGTTGCGGACCAGGTGCATGAGCGGTTCTTCCAGCCGGGCGGCCAGGTCGCGGTCGAGTTCCAGCCCCTCGCCGAAGAGGGTGATCTCCACCGATTTCCCCAGGTCCTGGGCCAGGTCCCGGGCACCGCGGTGGATCTGGCCCAAGAGCCCTTTGAGGGGTTCGGTCCGGAGCCGCAGGGCCGACTGCTGGAGACCCCGGCTCAGCTTGCGAACCCCCGGGGACGCCTGGGTTCCTTCGCTCTCGAGGGCCACCAGAAGTTCGCCCACCTGGGCCACCAGGGCATCGATCTTGGCGGCGGGGATCCGGAGGATCTCTTGGGTATCGGCGGGGGCCCCCGACTTTCGGCCCTTGGGGAACAGGAGGTCGCTGACGCTGTCCCGGTCGGCCAAGAGCCTGTCGGCCAGAGACCGGTCCCAGACCCGGGTCCCGGTTCGCAGTTCGTCGAGGAGGCCTTCGGTACCGTGGACGGCGGTAACGACGTCGGCGCGCTGGAGGAACCCCGCCTCTCCCTTGATGGTGTGGAACAGCCGGAAGAGCTCGCCCAGGACTTCGTTGTCGGGGCGGGTCTCGATGCCCAGCACCAGTTCCTGCACCCGGGCCAGCCGGGTCTGGGTGTC
>JAHFSN010000172.1 GCA_023265735.1 Spirochaetaceae bacterium
GGTGGCCACGTTCCTCCTCTCCTGCGGCCTGCAAATTGTCGTCCACAGCCTGAAGGTCACCGATTTTGGGGGCGGAGCCCTGGTTGGCGTGGTCGTCTGGGCCGCCTTCGCCCTCAGCCAGGGCCTCAACGCCCGGTTCGAGGGAAAGGGAGCGTCACTCCTCGTGATCAACGGGATCTGGTACCTGGTCACCTACGCCGGGTTCGGCGGCCTGGTGGCGGTCTGGCGCTGATGTGCCGGAATATCCGTCCCCTGTTCAACTTTGATCCGCCGGCGAACGAGGAGGAGATCCGCGCCGCAGCCCTCCAGTTCGTCCGGAAGGTCAGCGGCTTTCACCACCCCTCCCAGGTGAACGCCGCCGCCTTTGCCGCCGGGGTCGACGGCATCGCCCAGATCTGCCAGAAGCTTCTGGCCGACTTGGTCACCACCGCCCCGCCCCGGGATCGGGTCCTCGAGGCCATCAAGGCCCGGGAGCGGTCGGCCCTCCGGTTTCCGCCCGTGCGAAGATCCGAGCGGGCGGGGAGTCCGTGAGGCCGAGACTCCGGATCGGCGGCCCGCCGAACATCCGCGAGTAGTCCCGGCTGAACTGGGACGAACTTCGGTACCCGACGCGGTAGGCCGCCCTTTCGGCGGTTTCCGCCTCCTCGGCGATAAGCCGCCGGGCCTCGAGGAGCCGGAGCCGCTTCTGGTACTGCAGCGGGCTGAGGGACGTCACCTGCTTGAATTCTTCGAAGAACGCCGACCGGCTCATGTGGGCCTCCCGGGCCAAGGTGTCGACGTCGATTGGTTCCTGGTACCCCGCCAAGAGCCGGTGGACCGCCTGACTGACCCGGTGGACCTTGCTTCCCGACCGGGTGAACTGCCGGATGGCGGGTCCGTCGGGCCCCTTCAGCAAGAGGTAGAGGATTTCCCTGACCACCGAGGGACCCAGCACGGCGGCGTCGTTGGGATCGCGGAGGAGCCTGGCGAGGCGTAGCGACGCTTCGAGGAGCGTCGGGTCGGCCTCCCTCACAAAAATCCCCCGCTGGGGTCCTTCGTCCGGGGTGTCGATGTCGACCCGTGCGGCGAGGTCACTCAGCATCACCGCATCGAAGTCCATCCTAAGGCACAAGAAGGGTTTCTCGGGCGACGCCGCGAAGACCCGGCTGGTGACGGGAAGGTCAACCGGAGTGACGATGGTGTGGGCCTGGCCGTCGTTGCGATAGACGTCCTGACCGAGAACCAGCTCCTTTCCCCCCTGGACCACGACGCAGACGGCGGCACGCCACCTCCGGTTCGTCCGCGAGTCGGTTTGCGTGTACTTGATGCCCTGGACCCCCGGCAGTCGGGTCTCGTTGAAGCCCTCGTGGGGAGACAGGAGGGCCGTCTCTTGGGCCAATTGGGTTCTCGTGTCCACCATCCTCTCCTGGGCCCCCGGGGCCGGTCTCGGTGCTCAGCATAGGCTTCGCCGGACCAAGAGGCAATCCATTCGGGGCCAAACGCCCCGTGTGGAGGGGGGCTGTGGACATTCAGGCAAGAGGTTTGGATTTTCGGAGATGGGCCGCGCCGGCCGCCCCGGGTACCTTCAACCCATCAGGAAGGAGGATCGCATGATCGTTATCACCACACCCACAGGAAACATTGGCCAGCAGGTGCTCCGCCACGCGCTGGCGGCCGGCGAGCGTGTCCGGGTCATCGTCCGGGACGCCTCACATCTGGCGGCCGACGTTCGGTCCCAGGTGGAAGTCGTCGAAGGGTCCCACAGCGACCCGGCCGTGGTCGACCGGGCCTTCCAGGGGGCCGAGGCCGTCTTCTGGCTGGTCCCGGCGGACCGGAAGGCCCCCAGCGCCCGGGCCGCGTACGTGGATTTCGCCCGGCCCGCCGCCATGGCCCTCGTCCGCCACGGTGTGAAGCGCGTGGTCGGCATTTCGGCCCTGGGCCGGGGCTTTGCCCGTGACGCGGGGCACGTGACCGCCACCCTGGCCATGGACGACCTGATCGCGGCCACCGGGGTCGCCTACCGGGCCGTCTGCGCAGCCTCGTTCATGGACAATGTGCTGCGTCAGGTGGCCTCGATCCAAAATCTGGGGGTGATCAGCTCCCCCATGCCAGGAAACTTCAAGGCCCCCACCTGCGCCGCCCGGGACATCGCCGCCGTGGCTGCCCGGTGGCTCCTCGACCGCTCGTGGACGGGTTCGGGGAGCGTCGAGGTGATGGGCCCCGAAGACCTCTCGTTCGACGACATGGCCGCCACCATTTCCCAGGTGCTGGGCAAGCCCGTGCGGTTCCAGCAGACCCCCGACGAAGAGTTCCGGGCGTCGCTGGTCAGCTACGGCTTCTCGGAGGCCATGGCCCAGGCCATGCTGAACATGTCCGTCGCCAAGCGGGAGGGACTGGATCACCTCGTCCCACGGACCCCCGAGAACACCACTCCCACCACCTTCCGCCAGTGGTGCGAGGAGGTTTTGAAACCCGCTGTGGGATCCTGAAACTTCTGCAGGAGGTTTGGGGAAGGTTTACTTGACGACGATGAAGTGCTTCATGATGCGTAGGAATTGGGCTGTTTTGTTGAAGCCGTTGACCAGCGATTCCAGGAAGGGCCGCTGGTTCTGGCCGCCGAGGGTCTTGATGTTCTGCACCCACTCGGGCCGCGGGGACTTGTAGTCGGTGAGGACTTCCTGGATGCGCAGGGCGAGGACAGAAACGACCTTGGTCTCCTCCTCCAGGAGGCCCATGGCGTTGCGGTTGATCTTGTCGATGATCTGCTTGGGCACCGCCGAAACCGGCACCTTGCCCGAGATGTACTTCTCGAGGGCGGGCAGGCCCATCTTGGCGTCACTGTCGAGGCTGTGGTCGAAGGCTTCGAGCCGGGTCAGAATCTCGCTGGCCGCGTAGAGGGAATCGCTGAGTTTCTGGCCCCATTCCTTGTCCGTGAAGAATCCGTCGACGACCACCTTCTTGACCGAATCAAGGTAGCCGGTCTTGAGCACCGAGAAGCAGAAGCTCCGGAGGATCTGCAGGGCCTTGACCCCCACCAGGCCCGGAAGGCCCGCGTCGAGAAACTGCTGGTTGGTCTCGGCGTTGTAGAACTGCAGGGGGAGCAGGGGCGTCCCCGGAAAGAGGGCGGCGATATCGGCTTCCAGGGTGCTTTCGTTCTGCTCCCGGAGGGCCCGGTCCCGGTCCCGGGTGAACCGGTCCGAGAGGGTGTTTGAGTAGGCCAAGACGTACCTGTCGCCGAAACGCTGCACCTCGGGCTGGGCGTCGGGGTTGCGCTGGAGGACCCGGATGAGCTGGAGCAGCAGGTGGGGAGAACAGGGCCCTCGGCTCAGGTCCCGCATCTTGTCGAGGATGACGGCGGTCTTCTTGCGGTTCTCCTGGGCCTTCTGGGGCCCCACCCGCTCCAGGAGCAGCCCGAGAAGCTGTTCCACGCCGGGCCCCAGGTCGAGGCCCTCGACCACGAAGTAGAGGTCCAGCAAGTCGGTCAGGACGGACGCCCCGTCCACGGCCCGGTACCTCTGGCCCCCCTGCCCCGCCACGTCGTGGCCAAACCGCGTCAACAGAGGCACCAGCGAATGGCCGGCGAGAGCTTTCAGACGGTACAGTCCCTCGAAATCCTTTTGAACCTTGTCGGAATCCTGGCGCCGCAGGTCGGACAGGAGGTTGCCCACCTCGGCCGTCAGGGTGGCGTTCTCGCGGTCGGGTTCCGCCGATTGGGCGAGCCGGGCCTTCATGGCCTCGAAGGTCAACGCCATGCGGCGGTCGGTCAGTTCGCCGGTGAGGACCGACTCGACGAGGAACCCGAGGCTGAGGTCCTGGATCTTGCGATCGGGGTGGGAAAGCGTTTTGTCGAAGAGGTCGCGCAGGGGAGCCAGCAGGGCGTTGACGACGCTCCAGGATTGGGCAAACCCCGGGAGGATTTGGTCGGTCTTGAGGTTGAACACCGGAGGCCTGACATCCTGAAGAACCTCCGCCTGTTCCCGCAGGAGTCGCTTGGCCCGAAGCGCCTGGGGGTCGGAGGCAAAGAGCCCTTCGATGAAATCGGTGATGCTGTCGATCAAACCGGCCATGGCCCCCACTGTACCTCGCCAGGGAAGATCGCGCAACTCTCGTCCTTGCACTTTTGGCGGGTTCTCGGTAGAAGGAACCATGAGCAAGATCCGTCTCGCAGTGCTTTTTGGCGGTGTGTCGGGGGAACATGAGGTCTCCTGCATGTCCGCCGCGTCGATTCTCTCCCATTTGGATGCCCACCGCTACGAAGTGACGGCCATCGGCATCACCAAGGAGGGCCGCTGGTTCGTCCAGCCCCGGTGGTCCGGGGGCCCCCTGGCCGTGGTGGCCGACGCCGCCCAAGAGGTGGTCGTCCGTCCCGGGGCGGGGCTTGCCATCGGGACGAAGCCCCTGGCCGTCGACGTCGTCTTTCCCATTGCCCACGGCATCCAGGGGGAGGACGGAAAGCTCCAGGGGCTGCTGGAGTGCGCGGGACTGCCCTACTGCGGGGCAGGCGTCCTGTCGAGCGCGGTCGGGATGGACAAGGATTTTGCCAAGCAGCTCTGGCGGGCCCACGGCCTGCCCGTGGTGCCGTCGGTCACCCTGAGGCCCGGCGACGTGGCCACCCCCGGGGCCCAGGCCGACGCATACGCCCGGGCCGTCCGGGAACTGGGCACCCCCCTGTTCGTGAAGCCCGCCAACTCGGGCTCCTCGGTGGGCGTGGCCAAAGTGGCGTCGGCCGCCGAGTTCGGCCCCGCCCTGGAGCTGGCCTTCTCGGTGGACCCCAAGGCCCTGGTCGAAACCGCCGTCGACGCCCGGGAAATTGAGGTGGCCGTCCTAGATCGCCAAGGCCTGAAGGCCTACGGACCCGGGGAGGTCGTCCCCACCCATACCTTCTACGACTACGAGGCCAAGTACACCGACCCCGACGGCGCCGACCTGGTCATCCCGGCGGCCCTGGCCCCCGAGGTGCACCGGCGGATCGTCGACCTGGCGGTCCGGGCCAGCGTCTGTCTGGAGCTCGAAGGCTTCGCCCGGGTCGACTTCTTCGTGGACCGGAAGACCAACGAGGTGTGGCTCAACGAGATCAACACCCTGCCCGGGTTCACCACCATCTCGATGTTTCCCCGGATGGCCGTGGCCGGGGGGCTCACCTACGCCCAGGTTCTCGACGCCATCGTCGACGAAGCCCTGGCCGCCCGATGAGCCGCTTCCTCCTGGCCTGGGGCCTCGTGCTTCTGGCCGCCACGAGCTTCGCCGAGCCGAGGTTCCGGGCCGACGACGGCAACCTCTGGCACCTGAACGACAACCCGGCCCTGCCGGCGGTCTCCGGTGACCTCTTTTCGGCGGGTCTCGCGTTGTCGCCGAACAACGGCCACTGGGACCAGCCCACCCGTGACCTGGAGGTCATCTCGCCCCTGGTCTCCTTCGGCTACGTGACCGGGGGCTCCGACAGCATCCTGCGGCTTGGCAGCTCCCTGAGGCCCTTCTCCGGGTTCGCGGTGGGCTACCGGCGCGACGCGGCCCTGTCGGGCTC
>JAHFSN010000173.1 GCA_023265735.1 Spirochaetaceae bacterium
AGAAGGCGCCGAAACGGGGGATTCCACTGGCCCGTGGCGTGGAGGAGGGCAAGAGCGAGGGGCAAGTCGTACCCCGACCCCGATTTGGGAAGGTCGGCAGGACTTAAGTTGATCAGGATGCGGTCGGCAGGAAACTCAAAACCGGCCCGTCGGAGGGCGATACGAATCCTCTCTCGGGCCTCCCGCACGGCATTTCCTGGCAGGCCCACGATTTCGATGCCGGGTATTCCCCGACGCAGGTCCACTTCGACTCGAACCAGGTCGCCTTCATAGCCCCAGGGGGCGTAGCCGTAGACTTCCATCGGCACTCCTCGTCCTTGAGAACAGAGGGAGGGCCAGGTCTGCTTCACCTACGGAAGAAAGACGTCGGCGGCGCGCCCTTGCCGCAGGGCGACTTCTTTGGCCAGCCGAGACAGGAAAAGGTTCTTAGGCCACTTGGTCCCGGGGGCCCGAAGGGGACTCCTCCGGTTCTCGGGGTCGCTGCAGACGCTCCATAACACAACATGAGGACGGAGTTCCCCCAGGGCCGCGGCCACCGCTTCAAGGTATTCCCACGGACCGACGGGAAGGATTCGTCCCTGGGCCCACTCCTGGTAGAGCCGGGTTCCAGGGACCAGCAGGAGGTCGTGGAACTTGATGCCCGAGGTCCCCTCGGCCACCGCCCGCCGCACCGTTTCCAGAAAATCGACCTTTCCCTCCCCGGGAAGACCAAAGAGCACGTGGGTGGTAAACGGAAGATCCCGTTCACGCAGGCGGCGCGCTGCCTGCTGAAACGCGTCGAAGTTGTGGCCCCGTCCCACCCGAAGCAGGGTCTCGTCGCGGCTGGTCTGGAGGCCCAGTTCAACCCAAACGTCCCTCTCCGGTGTCCGGTAGCCCGCCAGGAGGTCGGCCACTTCCTCGGGGACGCAGTCCGGCCGGGTACCCACGGTCAGGTCCACAAAGGGTCCCTCGGCCAACCCCGCTTCGTAGATCTGGCGAAGTTTCTCGACGGGGGCCCAAGTCGATGAATAGGACTGAAAATAGAGGCTGAAGAGCCTGGAGCCGTACCGTTCCCCCAGAAACGCCTTGGCCTGCCGGATCTGGTCCACCAGGCCGGCCCCGGGGGCCAGATAGGGCGCCCTGTTCCCGGCGTCCGAACAGAAAGTGCATCCCGGCGAGTTCCGGTCCGGGCCGCGGTTGGGGCAGGAGAACCCGGCGTCAACTCCGACCCGCCCCACGGGGGCTCCCCAGCGCCCCTCGAGGTAGGTCCGGGCGTCGAGCCAGGGAAGGGTCACATCTGTTCCATGGTCCGCCGGACCAGGGCGTCACAACGCTCATTGTTGACGTTCCCGGCGTGACCTTTGACCCATTTCCACTGGGGATGCAGCGACTGGTCCCACCGCTGCAGCTCCATCCAGAGGTCCTGGTTCTTCACGGGCTCTTTCGATGCGGTCTTCCAGCCGTTAGCAGCCCAGGTCTTGATCCATGCGGTGATGCCATTGCGCACGTACTGGCTGTCGGTATGGATGACGATGGGCCTATCCTTCCAGTCCGGGCGCTGGCTGATGGCGGAAAGGGCCTCAATGACCGCCTGAAGCTCCATCTTGTTGTTCGTCGTCAGGGCGTCCCCTCCCGTGTCCTCGGCCCGGCCCTGGCCGTCGTCCACCAGGTAGGCCCAGGCGCCCTTTCCAGGGTTTCCGATGCAGCCGCCGTCCGTATAGACGGTCAGGGGACCCCGGGGAGCGGGGGCGGGCTCCTGGGGCTTGGGCGCCCTCTCGGTCGCGGGCTTGGTTCGCGGTTCGGGGGCCGTGAGCAACCCCTGCCGGATCAGAAAGAGCCCCAAGGCCGAAGACAGGGACGACAGGGAGCGAACGAGGTCAGCCCTGGCCCCCTGGTTGGCCCGATCGATGGCTCCCAGAAGCTGTCCCCAGTCCGAAGGGAGGGACGGCAGCTGCGCCGAGGCGGCGGCCAGGCGCTTTTCGCCGGGGTGAGGCCGCCCGTTGGCGGCGAACACCAGGTCGAAGACGCTGGCGAGGTACGCCGAGAGCCGGTGCTGGGCGGCGACCCAATCGCCGCGCTTGAGGGCCTTGGCCACCTGGTCTCGGTAGTTGGGGATGCCGTGCCCCACCAGGGGCCAGTTCTTGGCCACCACGGCCTCCTGGAGGGCACGGGGGTAGGCCACCTGAAACCGGGCCTGGGCCGCCGCGGCCCGGCCCAGGCGGTCAAAGAGAATGTGCGACGAGCTCAGGTTGGCCCAGAGGCAGGTGGTGTACCCCGTGGAAGCCTGAAAACCCTCCACCACCCGGGCCACGGCGTCGGTGAAGGCGTCGAGGTTCCGGTATACCAGGTCGAAGGCGGTGCCGTCGTTGAGCTCGCCGTTGTCCTCGGTTTCCCAAAACTGGTTCCCAAGCTCCAGCCGCGTGGTCAGGGGCCCCAGCAGGCCCTGCCGCGCGTCGACCGGCACGTCAGCCGTGACAAACACGTAGAGGTCCCAGTCGGAATCCTTGTCTGCGGATTCCCCGTTGGCCCGGGAGCCCCCGAGCAGAATCGCCTCCACCTCGGGGCGCGCCGCCAACCCTTCGATGACCTTGCCGAGCTGGTGTGGTACGACCATGGCTCCTCCCGGGTGACCTTGTACCACGACCCGGGGTTTTTGACAAAGGGGCCGGTTCCGGGTAAGTTCGTCTCATGAACTTAATCCGGGAAAAGATTCAGCTTTCCGCCGACGTCTACCAAATGGTCGTCGAGGCTCCCCTCGTTGCCCGGGAACGGAAGGCTGGTCAATTCATCATCCTCCAGCTGGACTCCAGCTTCGCCGAGCGTATTCCCCTCACCATTGCCGACGCTGACGAGACCGCGGGCACCATCACCCTCATTTTCCAAGCCGTGGGCGGCACCACGAGGAAGCTGGCCCTCAAGAAACCGGGGGAGTCGATCGAGAACCTCTTGGGTCCCCTGGGCCAGCCCACACACGTCCAGAATTTCGGCAGGGTCGTCTGCGTTGGAGGGGGCATCGGCGTGGCGCCCCTGCATCCCATTGCCCAGGCCCTGAAGAAGGCCGGAAATCACGTGACCATCGTCCTCGGTGCCCGGAACAAAGACCTCGTGATCCTGGAAAAACAGATGCGGGCCCTCGCCGATGAGCTCATCCTCTGTACCGACGACGGTTCCGCGGGGCGAAAGGATCTGGTGACCGTCCCCCTCAAGGAGCTCTGCCAGGGCCCGGACAAGCCCGATCTGGTGGTGGCCATCGGTCCCCCCATCATGATGAAGTTCTGCGCCGAAACGACCCGGCCCTTCGCGGTGCCGACGGTGTGCAGCCTCAATTCCATCATGGTCGATGGGACGGGAATGTGCGGCGGGTGCCGGGTGACCGTAGGCGGCCAGATGCGGTTTGTCTGCGTCGACGGTCCCGAGTTCGACGCCCACCTCGTGGACTTCGACAACATGATGCTGAGGTCGAAGGCCTTCCGGGCCAAAGAGCAGGCCGACCACGAGTGCTTTATCCAGGAATACGGAGTTTCCCAATGAGTGTTTTGCCCTCCCTGCTCCATGACGAAGCCGTGAAACTGTGGGCCGAACTTGAAGGCAAGCCCCTTTCCCCCAAGGACAGACTGGGCATCCCCATGCAGGAGATGCCCGCCCAGGACCCCTTGGAACGGGCCCGGAACATGGGAGAAGTGGCCCTGGGGTACAGCGCCGAACAGGCCCAGATCGAGGCCAGCCGCTGCCTGCAGTGCAAGACCGCCCCCTGCGTTTCGGGGTGCCCGGTGTCCATCGACATTCCTCGGTTCCTCGGCTTTGCGGCCCGGGGCCAGTTTCAGGACGCCCTGGGTGTCATCCGGGAGGCGAGCCTGCTTCCCGCCATCTGCGGCCGGGTATGCCCTCAGGAAAGTCAGTGTCAGGCGCCCTGCACCCTCGGTAAGAGCCTCAAGAACCCTCTGAAGGCCGTGGCCATTGGGCGGGTGGAACGCTACGTGGCCGATGCCTGCTCCGACCAGCTGCCCCCTCCGGCCGTTAAGCCGGACACCGGCAAGAAGGTGGCCGTCATCGGGTCTGGTCCCGCGAGCATCGCGGCGGCGGCCGACCTGCGCCAGCAGGGCCACGCGGTGACCATGTTCGAGGCGTTCCACAAGCCCGGAGGCGTCCTGGTCTACGGCATCCCCGAATTCCGGCTCCCCAAGAGGATCGTGGATCGGGAGATCGAGACCCTCCGTCAGATCGGCGTCGATATTCAGACCAACTTTCTGGTGGGCCGGACCCGTAAGCTTAAGGATCTCCTGGACAAAGACGGGTTCGATGCGGTGTTTGTGGGTACCGGAGCCGGACTGCCCAAGTTCATGAAGATCGAAGGCGAAAACCTGGTCGGCGTCTTCTCAGCGAACGAATACCTGACCCGCTGCAATTTGATGAAAGCCTACGATGACCAGCGGGCGTCCACGCCCATCTACCGTTCGAAACGGGTCGCCGTGCTGGGCGGCGGCAACGTGGCCATGGACGCGGCCCGGTCTGCCCTCCGGTTGGGCGCCGAAGAGGTGAGCATCGTCTACAGGCGAAGCCTGGAGGAAATGCCGGCCCGCCAGGAGGAAGTTCACCATGCCCTGGAGGAGGGGGTGAGGTTCCTGACCCTGAAGAATGCCCAGAAGATTCTCGGGGACGATCAGGGCCGGGTTCGGGCTGTCGAGACTCTCTCTTACGAACTGGGCGAAAAGGACGCTTCCGGCCGCCGGTCCCCCATAGCTCTCCCGGGGAGCGAGGCCCTCCTCGAGGTCGATACCGTGATCGTGGCCATTGGGAACGATTCCAATCCCCTCCTGAGGCAAACGACTCCCGAACTGGAGGTCAACAAGAACGGAAACTTCGTCGTGGACGAAGAGGGCCTCACCTCCCTGCCCAAGGTCTGGGCCGGAGGCGACATCGTTCTAGGCGCCGCCACGGTCATCCTCGCCATGGGTCAGGGACGCAAGGCCGCGGCGGCCATTCACCGGTTTCTCAGCGAGGTCTGAATCCGGTCGACCAGGGCAGCGGACCACTCCACCGGCAGGAGGCGCGACGCCAGGACCAGCACTTTGTTAGCGGCGCCGGGGACCACCAATCCCCTCCCCTGGGCCCAAGCTTTCACGAGACCCCTGGCCACGGGTCCGGGATCGAGGGCGCCCGGTGATGGCCTTCGGCCGG
The DNA here is from genome assembly GCA_023265735.1 of Spirochaetaceae bacterium. Taxonomy (GTDB): domain Bacteria; phylum Spirochaetota; class Spirochaetia; order JABEVK01; family JABEVK01; genus JAIFLN01. The sequence goes on from JAHFSN010000173.1 coordinate 5,158, forward strand.
CCAGGCCGGCAAACGGGGTCCTCAGGGCCCCCGGGCAGGCGGTGGTCACCGTCAGCCAGAGACGCTCCTCCTGGGCCAACGCCAGGGACCAACTCATGAGAAAGGCCTTGGCGGCGTAGTAGACGGCCGTGTGGGCCCCGGGCTGGAAGGCTCCTGAACTGGCCACGTTCAGGAGCGCTCCCCGACCCCTCTCCCTCCAGCCGGGTAGCAGTGCCCTGGTCAGGGCCAGGGGTGACCTCACCAGAAGCTGCAGAAGGCGGTCCTCCTCCTCCGACGAGAGCCGGGCCCAAGGTCCGGCATGTCCCGCCCCCGCGTTGTTCACCAAGGCG
>JAHFSN010000174.1 GCA_023265735.1 Spirochaetaceae bacterium
GCTGCAGGCCCTTCTCCTTACACAGGCGGACGCCTTCATGGACGAGGCTGAGCCGCGGATTGGGCTTGACTCCCCCCAGCTCGACCCATTCGACTCCGGCCTGTCGCAGCGAAGCCGTGACCCGGTCGTAGAGTCCCGAGGACTTGATGCTTCCGCCGCCAAAGTGCAGCAGGACCTTTTGAGCCACCTTGGCCGTTTCCGCGCCAACCTGCAACTCGGTTCCCTTCCCGAAAATGATCCGGGTCGGGTTCCTAAAATTGAAATTGTCCATTGGACCTCCTTTTCATGTCTGTCTCGTCGTCTTTCGAATCACCAAAGTTGGTTCCAGCACGATGGTCTGCTGCGAGGGCGGATTCCCCGAAATCAAATCCAGCAGCATCTGGGCCGCCTGCCGGCCCATCTCAAAGGCCGGCTGGGCCACGGTCGTGAGGGGCGGCTCCACCAGACGCGCCGTCTCGATGTCGTCAAATCCTACCACTTCCACATCATCGGGGACGAGGAGCCCCCGCCTTTGAAGGGCCCGCATGGCCCCGATGGCCATGCGGTCGTTAGCGGCGAAGACCGCATCGAAACCCAGGGCCCCGGGCTCCCAGAGCGTCTCGAGGGCGCGCTCACCGCTTTCCATTGAATAGTCTCCGTTCGCCATTCTGACGGCTTCCCATGTCAGCCCGTGGGCGCCCAGGGCCTCTTCGACCCCCTGCTTTCTGAGCTTCGAGATGGATAGTCCTGCGGGACCGTTAATGAACGCAAGCCGGCGTCCCCTCGTCAGCAGGAGCTCTGTGGCCATCCGAGCGCCCAGGCGGTTGTCGGCAAAGACTCCGTAGGCCGACGCGGGGGCCTCGACCATTCGGTCGAGCAAAACATAGGGAATGGCCCTCTGGTCGAGGGTATCCCAGGGACCATCAGAATCCGAAAGGGTGGAGTTCAAGATCACCCCATCGACCCGCTTCTCGGCGAGCATCCTCAGGTGTTCCCTCTCCTTCTTGGGGTCAAGATGGGCATCACAGAGGAACAGCCCATAACCATGGCTGCCCAGGGCGGCTTCGATGCCCCGGATAAGCAACGGAAAGAAAGGGTCCGCGATATCGGGAACGATGAGACCCACAGAACGCGTCTTCCCCGTGGCCAGCCCCCGGGCGATACCGCACGGTTCGTACCGGCGCTCCTCCATAATTCCCTTGACTCGGAGCCGGGTCTCGATCCCCACTCCGTCAAGGCTTTCGTTGAGAACCCGAGACACAGTGGCCTTGGAGACCCCGGCTTCCCGGGCAATGTCGGCTATCGTCGTCTTCATCTTTCCTAGGTAACCGGTTTACTAAACCGGTTACTCACCCTATCATCAAATGGGCGGACGGGCAAGCCGCCAGGAGGATCTATGGGTCGTACTCGTCCCTACCGTCATGTTGTGCTCTTCAAGTTTTTCGAGAAAACCCCCGCGGACACCGTGGGAGAGATCGAAAAGGCCTTTCAGAAATTCGCGGGATCGCTTTCCTTTGTGACCGGTTTCGAATGGGGCCGGAATTCGAGCCCTGAAGGACTGGACCAGGGTTTCACCCATTGTTTCATCGTTTCCTTTGGGTCACCGGCGGATCGCGACCTCTACCTCCCCCATCCCGAGCACCAGGCGTTCTGCAGACGGTACCTCGATCCTCACCTGGAAAGGGTCTGCGTGGTGGATTTCTCACCCGAAGATTAGTATTTAGGTCAGGATATTGTCTTTTTCCAAACCAAGCCCTAGAATGGGGCATGGCTGATCCGCTACAAGTCCTGCCGGAGGACAACCTTCCGGACACCTCCGGAATTTCGGAAGACGATAGGAAGGATATTCTCGACCAAATCGAAAAGGTTTCCCGGGAAAATCGACTTCAGGCGACACCGGAGATCTTCGTCCTCAAGCCCAAGAAGCAGGGGTTGATGGTTCCCCTGGCCGTGAATATCGGGGCCCTCGTCGTCCTGGTCTTGGGGCTTCTCATCCTCTACTTTCTGTTCCGGCAGAGCGCCGAGGGACTTGTTCAAAATCAAGTCGTGCTCCAGTCCACCGAGGGCAAGCTCCTCGAGGAACTCAAAAAGCAATCCCAGACGGAGCTCCTGGCCAAGGATCAGCAGATCGCGGAAATTCAGAAGCAGATGGCCAGCCTCTCCCAGCAGAAGAACGAACTGCAGGCCACGATGGACCAAAAGATCGCCGCCAAGGAAGCCGAACTGAGGCAGCAGTTGAAGGACGCCGTGGAAGCCGAGCGCGAGCGGCTGACCAAGGCCGGGTTCTCCCAGGCCGTCATCGAGGAAAGGCTCAAGGAATTCGAGCGCCGGCGGAACGCGGAGTTCCAGAAACAGCTCGACGACTTCAAACAGAAAGCGGAGTCCGAAAGAGCTGCCCTAGAAGACAATCTGAAGAAGCAGCAGACCGACTACCAGCAGAACCTCTCCAACTTGGCCAACGAGCGTCAGCGCATCCTCGATGATTCCAAGAAAAAGCTCTCGGACCTCCAGTCCCAGCTGGACCAAAAGAACCGGGACCTGGAAAATCAGCAGTCCACCAGCCGGGCCCAGCTGGCCCAGGCCCAGCAACAGCTCTCGGACCTCAACGACCAGAAGGCTAAGACCGACTCGGTCCAGAACCAACTCCTGGGCCTCTATACCAAAATCGCCCAAGCCATCCAGAGCCGCCAGTTTCCGGAGGCTATCAAACAGGTGCAGGGGCTCTCATCGTACCTGAACGAGCCCACGGTTCGATCCCTGCCCGACATTCAAAAGCGCCGAGATACCGATCTCCTGCTCGCCCAGACCCTCACCGACTGGCTCACCCAGGACCAGAAGCGCATCGACGCCGACGCCTCCCGGGTCCAGCTCACCGAAAGTGCCATCGACACCATCCAGACCCTCGTCCAGCAAGGTGACGCCGCCCTGGCCGCCAACCATCCCGACCAGGCTGAGGGACTCTACACCAAGGCGCTGTCCCAGTTGCCCGCGGTTCTGGGAGCGCATCAGTATTTCTTGGACAAGGCCCTCAAGGCCGAACAGGCCCGCCAAAAGGCCTTTGCCGACGCCGTCGCGGCCGGTGACACGGCGTCCGCGGCCGGAAAGTTCCAGGATGCCCTGGCTTCGTACACCCTGGCCTTGGATGCGCTGCCCCTCACACCGGCCCAGAAGCCCGTCTTCGCAAGCCGCTTGACCCAGGCCTCCTATGAGAGCGAACTGCCCAACAGGACGGCTCGACTGGATAACGGTGCCAGTACCGACCTCCAGGCGGCCCAGGCTCTCCTTGAGGCCGGCAGCGCCCCCCTGGCCATGGCCTCGTTCGTCGCCATTCTGGGCAAATACCCAGTGGGTCAGGTCGGGTTTGCATCGCTGGCGGGCATCCGCCAGGCGGCCACCCTCCTCCAGCAGCCGTCGCCCCGGGAAACGGCCCTCAACCAGGAATTGTCTCGGGTAAAGGCTCAGCTCGACCAGAGCCAGAGTCAAATGAAGGATATAGCAAAGAGCAAGGACGACCAGGCTGCGGCCAACGGTGCCAACGCCGCCGAGCTTCAAGCCGCCCAGAAGGAGGCAGCCCAGCTGCGGGCCCAGGCGGCGGCCCTGAACACGATGAAGGCCAAGTTCCAAGAGTTCGTAGCCAAGGATAACCCGCTCTGGTCCGGCGACCCTACATCGGCCCAAGTGCTTCAGTCCAAGCTTCTGTTCAATGATTTCTTGGGCTCCCCCGATGTGGACGCGACCTTCCCGGCCCTCGCGAGCAAGGTGTCGCGCTACGAGCGGCCCTTCCTTCAAGCGGGCCAGACCGAGGGCCTGGTCAATGCTAGCGACGCGGTGGCCAACCTCTCGAAGCTCTCCAGCCCCGAAGAACGAAAGCAGTATCTCTCCACGCTACGCCAGCGCTACGCCAATAATCCTCCCATGGCCCAGTTCCTGGGAAGCTTGGCGGCGTTGTTCTAGAACCCCCCGGAGGCTTTCCCCCCTTGGGCTCTACTTCAGTGAGGAGAGACGGCTCGTGGGGAGACTGAAGACGGCGATCCGCGAGCTCGATCCACCCGAGGAACCATTGGCCGAATAGACTTCGGTGAAAGCGCACCAGGCGACACCGTTCCCGTCCAGGTATTCGTGGGCGAACCGCAGGCTCCCGGCCGGGAACGAGTACTTAATGGTTCCATTTCCATCGCAGACGTCGTAGTAGCCGCCCTCGCGGGTCAGAAGTTCCCCCGTAGTCAGGAACGCGACGACCCTGTCCTTTCGGTTCCAGATGGCCGTGCTGACGCCATCGATGCGCTCGGTGGTGTAGCGGCCGCCCGAGAGCCCGTGGTGGGTCAAGTAGGCCACCTGGTTCGCGGGGTCGTAGGCGTACCAGCCGTAGGAATTCGAATCCAAGGAGGCTCCTACAAACGACACACCAGGCGTGGGAGAGGGAGTTGGGGTGCCGAGGACAGTCGTTTCATCACCCAGGGCCCCAGCGGTGGCCGTGAACAAGTGAAGGTCCACACCGGCCGAAGGGGGGTACGACGACAGCCCATAGATGGTAGGGCTCGTTGCAGGGGATAGGGGATAGTAGGAAGGCGCGAAGCCGGAATAGCTGTCGTCCGTGAGCACAACAGTTCCGTTGCCCTGAGTCGGCGTGAAGAAAGCCAGGCTTACCGACGGGGCCAACCCTATCTGCGGCGACAGCAGTTCCGGGTCAGGAATTGGAGCGTCAAAGGTCACCTGATTGCTGGTCACCGATACCGACCAGTCGCTGCCGGAATTCCGGTACACCAGGTAATTGTAGTTGGTCGGCGACACCACGAAGACCACCACCGTGGAAGGCGACTTCTCCCGGCTCGGAATCGCCAAGATCGTGGAATTGCTCGAGACGTGCAAATCGGCACTAAACTTGGCGTCTTGGTCCATCTTGGAAGTCGTCAGAGCCGCCAGAGAAATGTCCGCGTTGAAGACGGGAGACCAGCAGGACGTCAGGACGAGGAAGGCCGCCAGGGAGGCCATACCCCGCCAGGTTCTTAGAAGCTCCATCGATACCCCACCTTGGCCTTAAGAGGAAATTCCAGGAAGAATGGGCCTCCCAACTGAATCTGAACGTTGCTGGCGTCGTGCTTGAGGGAAGCCAGGAAGAGCTCCGGGTCGGGGGCGTACTCGATGGTGGGCCCCAGCTCGAAATAGAGGGAATGGCGGTCGGCCCACCGGAAGTCCCAGCCGACCAGGGGCTCCAGAGTGAAGGGGACCACCGGTTCAGGAACGAAAATCTTGAACTGGGGATACATCCATCGGCTTCCCATGTCGAAGGCGGTGTAGAACCGAAGCTGGTCTTCGGGCCACGACCAATACCAAGCGGCCCCCAATTGGAGGGTCAACAGAGGAAGGGACTGGACGGGCCAGGCGCTTTCTGTGGAATTCGCTCGGTTCCCAAAGGCCAGGCCGCCCAGAAACTGGTCGACCTGAGCCCGAAGAACGAAGTTCCGTCC
>JAHFSN010000175.1:0-1106 GCA_023265735.1 Spirochaetaceae bacterium
TGCGGCTGGGACCCCGCTTCGACTGCGAAGGACTGTGACTTGGGGGCCGAACCTGGACTCAAGTTGGCCATCCTGCATTAGGCGGCACGGCGATCTTTGGCTATTTTGTCGCTGGAGGCTCCCATGAAAAGGTGGATTTCCGGACTTTTGCTGGTGCTTTTCGGGTCGATGGTTTACGCCGACCCCACGATTGTTGACAGTTGGGCCGAGGTTCCTGTGCCCGCCGCGCCCGAGCTGAAGGCCGTCAAGGTTGACCCGGCCACCACGGCCCTTCTGGTCCTTGACTTCCAGGACCAGACCGTTTCACCTCGACCCCGGGCTGTGGCGACGGTGCCCCGGGTGAAGGGTCTGCTCGACTTTGCCCGAGCCTCCCACCTCTTGGTCGCCTACAGCACCACCACCGCCGGCACCCGGGAGGCCATCCTCCCCGCCCTCCAGCCGCTTGCCGAAGAGCACGTCGTGAAGGCCAGCGTCGACAAGTTCTTCGGCACCGATTTGGAAGAGTATCTGAAGAGCCACGGAATTCAGCAGGTCATCATCACCGGCATCGTGACCGAAGGGGCCGTGCTGGGCACGTCCATCGGGGCTTCCCTTCGCGGCTTCAAGGTGATCGTGCCGGTGGACGGAACCGCCTCGTCGACCCTCTACGCCGAGCAGTACGTGGCGTGGCACTTGCTGAATGCCCCGGGGGTGCGCGGCAACGTGACCTTGACCCGGACCGACCTGATCGGGTTGTAAGCCGATGTCCCCCGCATCGAACGCCCGCGACTGGCAGACCCGAATTCGGCTCTGGGCCGCCCTAGTCATGGGGGTGTTCACCATTGCCAACATGCTTTTCTATGGTCTGGGCCTCGTTTCGCCCGACGCCATGGAGGCCTACGGAACGGCCATGAACCCGGTCTGGATGCTCTACCCCCTGTACTTCCTGGCCATCCTGGTCCACATCGCCCTGGGGCTCTGGAAACTCTACCGCCGCAACACCTTGGTCATGCCGGCCTGGGAGTGGACTCAGATCCTCTTCGGCCTGGCCCTGCCGTTTGTCTTCCTTCCCCACCTGTACGTGACCCAAGCCCTGGGGTACTTCCAGCCCCTCCACGAAAACTACG
>JAHFSN010000175.1:1116-5442 GCA_023265735.1 Spirochaetaceae bacterium
CTATCCGTCGGTGGCGTGGCGCTACGTGGCGGTGGCCCTGATCATCGGGGTCCACGCCCACATCGGGGCCCACGTGGTCCTGCGCATGCGGCCCTGGTACCCGCGGGTGAGGGTGTGGATCTTCACGGCCTTCCTGATCATCCCCTTGGCCGCCGCAGCGGGGTACCTGGTGGGAGGGCAAACCCTCTACCAGAGCTTCATTTCGGGCGCCCTGCCCGCCGATGATTTGCCCCATCCCCTCTCGGCCGCCGCCCAGGCTTCGGTGCAGGGGTTCGACTACGCCGTCTACGCCGTCTTCGTCGGCCTCTACGTTCTGACGTTCGGGGCCCGGGGGATCCGGCTGATCGCCCAGCGCGGGCGCCGGACGGTGCGGATCCGGTACCCCGACGGGAGGGAAGTCGCCGTGGTCCCCGGGACCACTCTCCTCGAGGCCAGCCGGTTGGGACGAATTCCCCACGCGTCGATCTGCGGGGGCCGGGGACGATGCACCACCTGCCGGGTCCGGGTCGAGGCGGAGTCGGGAAAGGTCTCGCCGGTGGGCGACCGGGAGTCGAAGGCCCTGGCCCGGATCAGCGCGGCCCCCGACGTGAGGCTGGCCTGCCAGACCGAGGGCCTGGGGGGCGAGGTCAAGATCACCCCCCTGCTCCCCGCCGACGTGAGGCCGGGGGCCGCCCGGGCCGAGACCCCCGACACCGTGGGTCGAGACCTGGAGCTGGCCGTGATGTTTGCCGACCTGAGGGGGTTCACGAAACTGTCAGAGGGACGGTTCCCCTACGATGTGGTCTACATTCTCAACCGGTACTTCCGCGACATGGGCGAGGCCATCGAGAAGCACGGGGGCCACATCGACAAGTTCCTGGGTGACGGCATCCTGGCGTACTTTGGGCGCCAGGGCGACCCCCGGGACGCCTGCCGCCAGGCCCTGGAGGCCTGCGTCGACATGGCCAAGAACCTGCAGGAGGGGAACGCCCAGTTGGCCACGGTGCTCGACGAGCCGCTGTCGCTCGGGCTGGGGCTCCACTTCGGGCCGGTGATTTTGGGGGAGATGGGCTTCGGCGCCAACAAGGCCGTGACCATCATCGGCGACACCGTCAACACGGCCAGCCGTCTGGAGCACCTGAACAAGGCCGCCCAGAGCCAGCTTGTCCTTTCGACGGCGGCCGGGGCCCGGGCCGGGATGGACCTCACCTTCCTGCCCATGGCCCAGGCGTCGGTGAGGGGAAAGACCGAGAAACTTCGGGTCTACGTGGTCAAGGACATCCTGAAGGAACTTGCCCCCCTGGTGGTCCATCGCTAGGATGCTTCCATGGTTGAAGGTCTTCTTCTTGTCTTGATTGTGGCCATCGCGGTGGGGGCCCTGCCTCCCTTCAATATGAACCGGGCCACCATCGCCCTAGGCGGCACGGTGGTCCTGCTGGTGCTGGGCGTGATCCCCCTGCAGCAGGCGTTCACGGCCATCGACGCCGGCACCCTGACCCTCCTGTTTGCCATGATGATTCTCATCGGGCACCTGAGGCTGGGCGGGTTCTTTGACCTGGTGGCCGGGGGCCTGGGCCGCCTGAGCCGGACCCCGAAGCTGCTCCTCCTCTTGGTGCTGCTGAGCACCGCGGTCCTCTCGGCCCTGTTCATCAACGACACCGTGGTCCTCATGCTCACGCCCCTGGTGGCCGAGATCACCCTGGCTGCGGGGCTCAACCCCATCCCCTTCCTCATCGCCCTGGCGGTCAGCGCCAACATCGGGTCCATGGTCACGCCCCTGGGCAACCCCCAGAACATCCTCATCGCCAACGCGTCGGGCCTGGGCTTTCTGGAATTCCTGTCGCGGCTGTGGCTGCCGGCCCTGGTCAGCCTGGGCGTGGCCTTCCTCCTCCTGTTCCTCATCTTCCGCAAGTCCCTCCGGCCCACGCCCCTGACCTGGCACCCGGCCAAGAAAGCCCACGTCTACAAGCCCCTGCTCTGGAAGTGCCTGGTGGCCTTCGGCATCATGGCCCTGGGGGTGGTCTTCCACCTGGGGCTCACCCTGTCGGCCCTGGCGGGGTCGGCGCTGCTCCTCTTCACCCGGCGCCTCAAGCCCGAGAAAGTGTTCAAGCTGGTGGACTGGAACCTGCTGGTGTTCTTCGCGGCGCTCTTCGTCATCATCCGGGCCCTGGAGTCCACGGCCACGTTCCAAACCATCCTGGCCTGGGGAAAGCCCCTGGTGGAGGCGAACCTGCCCCTCCTGTCGGGACTGTCGGCGGTGCTGAGCAACCTCATCTCCAACGTGCCGGCCGTCATGGTCCTCAAGCCCCTGGTCCCCGGTTTCGCCCACCCCGACCAGGCGTGGATCGCCCTGGCGGCGGCCACCACCCTGGCGGGCAACTTGACCCTTTTCGGCTCGGTGGCCAACCTCATCGTGGCCGAGTCGGCCCGGCACTACGGCGTCCACCTCAAGTTCCGCACCTACCTGCTGGTGGGCTTTCCCTTGGCGGTGATCAGCTTGGTCCTGACCACGCTGTGGCTGATGGTGTAGGGCCCCGGGCTCCTGTCAGACCGTAAAGAACGACAGGACCTTCGTCTGCTTTTGGGAGAGCTCTTCCAGGCTCCGGGCGGACGCCATGGCCTGCTGGACCATGGCCGCGTTCCCGTTGGTCACCGTGCTCAACTCGCCCACGGCGGCACTGATCTGTTCCACTCCCAGGGCCTGTTCGTGGGCCGACTGTGAGATGGTGACGACCAGCGCCTCGATCGAGGCCACCTGAAGGGCCACCTGCTTGAAGTTGGCACCGGATTCCCTGACGAGTTTGGCCCCGTTGGAGGTGATGGCGATGGCATCCTTCACCAGCACGTCGATCTTCTTCGCCGACTCCCGGGCCTGGGCGGCCAATTTGCGGACCGCGCTGGCCACCACCTCGAACCCTTTGCCGGCCTGTCCTGCGTGGGCCGCCTCGATGGCGGCATTGAGCGACAGCAGGTTGGTCTGTTCGGAAATGTTGTCGATGACGCCGACGATTTCGGAAATGCGGTTCGAGGCCTCGACAATCTGCACCATAACCTTGGCGGCCTGTTCGATGCTGTCCTCGCCCTTCTGGGCTTCGAGCCTTACGGTGGTGGCCAGCTGGGCCGCTTCGGAGGCGCTGGCGGCGGTCCTCTTGACCATTCTGGTGATCTCCATCGACTGGGCCGACGATTCCTCGAGGCTGGCCGCCTCTTCGATGGTTCGGCTGGACAGATCCGTGGCCGCCTGGGCGATTTCCTGGGCGCTCACCTGCACCTGGGTTGCCCCCTCGAGGACCACCACGATGGTTTCACGGAGCCGCTTCACGGCGTTGTGAAGGTTGTCCCGCATCGCGAGGAACGCCTCGGGAACATCGCCCTCGATGGCGTGGCTGAGGCTGCCTCTCTCGAGTTCTTCCAGGGCCTTTCCAAAGGTTTCCATGACCGCCGTGGTCGTCCTTCTCTTCTCGTCCTCGATGGCGTCTTGGTACGCCGAAATGGCCAGGTCCATGTCGAGCATCATCGCCGTCGTGACCGCGTCCAGGACCTCCGAGAGTCGATCCTTCCCCTTTCGGTTCTGACGGACCAGCACGCCGACAATCCGGGAGAGGACCAATCGGTACCCCGCGATGAACCACCGGGGTTCCAACCCGATGCGCTGGTGGACCATGCCCACCGTGTAGACGCCCTTCATATATTGTGAGTCGAACGTTCCTGAGAAGAGGCGCTCCCAGTGGCCCATTTGGAGGGACTTGAGGCGCTCGACGTGGTTTCCCAGGATGGCGGCCGTGACGGGTTCGGTGACGAGGTGGGAGTAAAATGCGTCGAGGATCGTCGGCAGTTCCGGCGCGACGGCCTTCCAGGCCTCCTTCAGGTTCTTCTTTGTCACATCGGTGACTTGGGCGAATCTCAGCCGCCTCTCGATGTCAAAATCTGCCATTCGGTTCTCTCCGGTCACCAAGCTTAGGGGTGGTGATCAATCTGGCAAATATGCGGCTGACCAGAAAAGAAAGCAAATGCGGCGAGGCATCACCCTAGGAAACCTGAGCCTTGAGTGCTGCGGCATCCCGGCCCGGCGGCATGCCAAACATGCGCAGGTACTCCCGGCTGAACTGCGACGGGCTCACGTAGCCCACCTCGAAGGCCGCCGTTTCCACGTTGGCCGCGTCCGAAATCAGGAGCCGGCGGGCCTCGAGGAGGCGCAGCTGCTTCTGGTACTGGAGGGGCGTCATGGATGTAAGCTCTTTGAACTGACGGTGGAACGCCGATGGGCTGAGGTTGGCCACCTTGGCCAGGGCGCTGACCCGCATGGGCTGGGAAAACTGGTCTCGCAGCACGTGGACGGCGCCCAAG
>JAHFSN010000176.1 GCA_023265735.1 Spirochaetaceae bacterium
GTGATCAACCGGAACAACCGCCTTAAGAGGCTCATTGCCCTCAACGCACCGGACATCATCATCCGGAACGAGAAGCGCATGCTCCAAGAAGCCGTTGACGCCCTCTTCGACAACTCGAAGAAGAAGAAGGTGGTGAAGGGCGCCTCCAACCGGCCCCTCAAATCCCTGTCCGACCTCCTCAAGGGCAAGCAGGGCCGGTTCCGCCAGAACCTCCTCGGAAAGCGCGTCGACTATTCGGGCCGCTCGGTCATCGTGGTCGGCCCCGAACTGAAGCTCCACCAGTGCGGGCTCCCCGCCAAGATGGCCCTGGAACTCTACAAGCCCTTCATCATGAAGAAGCTCGTGGAGAAGGACGTGGTCTACAACATCAAGAAGGCCAAGACCCTCGTCGAGCAAGAGACCGAGGAAGTCTGGGCCATCCTCGACGAAGTGGTCAAAGAGCACCCCGTCCTCCTCAACCGCGCCCCGACCCTCCACCGCCTCGGCATCCAGGCTTTCGAGCCCGTCCTGGTCGAAGGGAAGGCCATCAAGCTCCACCCCCTGGTTTGCCACGCGTACAACGCCGACTTCGACGGTGACCAGATGGCCGTCCACGTGCCCCTGACCCAGGCCGCCCAGATCGAGTGCTGGACCCTGATGCTGGCCCCGAACAACCTGCTCAACCCCGCCAACGGCACGCCTATTGTGTTCCCCTCCCAGGACATGGTGCTCGGCATCAACTACATGACCCGGTCCATGAAGGGCGCCAAAGGTACTGGCAAGCTGTACTCCAGCCTCGACGAGGTCCAGATGGCCGTCGAAGCTGGGGCGCTGCACTACCAGGCGCCAATTTTCTGCAAGCACCGCAAGACCGGCGACAAGTACATCGAGACCACCGCGGGCCGGCTCATCCTCAACGACGAGCTCCCTGACGAGATCGAGTACGTCAACGAGGCCCTGGGCGACAAGCAGCTCAAGGTGTTCATCGCCAAGATCTACGCCAAGCACGGCCCCTACCTGACGGTGCGCATGCTCGACATCGTGAAGAACATGGGCTTCCGCTACGCCACGATTTTCGGGGCGTCGATCGGTCTGGCCGACGTGGTCATCCCCACCGAGAAGACGGTCCTCATCAAGACGGCCAACGAAGAAGTGGCCAAGATCCAGCGCCAGTACCTCGACGGCGTCATCACCGGGGAAGAACGCTACAACAAGGTCGTCGACACCTGGTCCAAGACCAACGACGAGCTGACCGACGTGATGATGAAGACCCTCAAGGAAGACAAGGGCGGCTTCAACGCCATCTACATGATGGCCGACTCCGGGGCCCGCGGTTCCAAGAACCAGATCCGGCAGCTGGCCGGTATGCGAGGACTGATGGCCAAGCCTTCGGGCGACATCATCGAGTTGCCCATCCGGTCGAACTTCAAGGAAGGCCTCTCGGTCATCGAGTTCTTCATCTCCACCAACGGTGCCCGTAAGGGTCTGGCCGACACCGCCATGAAGACGGCCGACGCCGGCTATCTGACCCGGCGTCTGGTCGACATCAGCCAGGACGTGGTCGTCAACGAAGAGGATTGCGGGACCATCAACGGAATCGACATCAGCGCCATCAAGGACGGCGAGGAAATCCGGGAACGGCTTTCCGAGCGCATTGGCGGCCGCTACACCCTCGAACGGGTGAAGCACCCCATCACGGGCGAGATCATCGTCGACGTCAACGAAGAGATCAGCAACGATAAGGCCGAGGCCATCGAAGAACTGGGCATCGAGTCGGTGAGGGTCCGGTCGGTCCTCACTTGCGAGGCCAAACACGGCGTCTGCCAGCGCTGCTACGGGCGCAACCTGGCCAACAATCGCGGCGTCAACATCGGCGAGTCGGTGGGCATCATCGCCGCCCAGTCCATCGGGCAACCCGGTACCCAGCTGACCATGCGTACGTTCCACATCGGTGGTGTCGCCACCAAGGGCGCCGAAGAGAACAAGACCGTCCTCAAGTACCCCGTCATCATCAAGGAGCTCAAGGTCAGCTCTGTGGTCCAGTCTGACGGCAGCCTCCTGACCACCCGCAAGGGCAGCCTCACCGTCTCCAAGGTGTTCGAAAGCCTGGAAGTCGGCACCGGCGAGAAAGTCCTCGTCACCGAGGGCCAGAAGGTCATCGAGGGCTCGCCCCTCATCGAGCGCAAGGGCGCCACGGTGACGAGCAAGCACATCGCCTACGTCCACCTCAAGGACAAGCGCGTGTTCCTGGTCAGTCAGGACATGAAGGTCGACATCCGCAACGGCTCCACCCTGTTCATCAAGGTCGGTGACGTGGTGGGTGCCAACGAGACCATGGCCACCTTCGACCAGTTCGCCGAGCCCATCATCGCCGAAGCCACCGGTGTGATCCGGTTCAAGGACATCATCCTCGGGACCACCCTGAAGGAAGAAGTGAACCCCGACACCGGCAACATCGAGCGCAAGATCACCGACTACGCCCTCGAAGAGCTCGACCCGGCCATCCACATCGTCGACGAGAAGGACCCGGACAACATCCTGGCGTCCTACGTTCTTCCCGGTGGCGCCTACCTGTCCATCGACGACGGCGTGAAGGTCCGGGCGGGGACGACCCTGGCAAAGCTCCTCAAGGAATCGGGCAAGACCCAGGACATCACCGGTGGTCTCCCCCGGGTCCAGGAACTCTTCGAAGCCCGTCACCCCAAGAACGCCGCTGTCCTCGCGAAGATCGGGGGAACCGTGAGGTTCAAGCCCATCAGCAAGGGCAAGCGCACCATTGAAGTGGAAGATCCGTACGGCGGCATCCACGTTCACAAGGTGCCCGTGGGCAAGATGCTCCTCGTCCGCGACGGTGACCCGGTGGAAGCCGGCGAACCCCTGTGCGACGGCACCACCGACCCCCACGACGTCCTCGAGGTCCTGGGAGAGAACGCTCTCCAAGGCTTCCTGGTGAACGAAGTGCAGGGCATCTACCGGCTCCAGGGTGTGAAGATCGACGACAAGCACATTGGAATCATCATTCGCCAGATGATGCGGAAGGTGGAAATCATGGAAGTGGGTGACACCAAGTTCATCTACGGCCAGTCCGTCGACAAGTACAGCTTCAACCGCGAGAACGAGCGCATCTACCGGGAAGGCGGCCAGCCGGCCGTCGGTCGGCCCCTGCTCCTCGGCATCACCCGGGCGTCGCTGAACATCGAGTCCTTCATCTCGGCCGCGTCGTTCCAAGAGACCACCAAGGTTCTCACCAACGCCGCCATCGCGGGCAAGGTCGATGAGCTGCGGGGCCTCAAGGAGAACGTGATCATCGGTCACCTCATCCCAGCGGGCACCGGCATGAAGAAGTACAAGAACCTCCGTCTGTTTGACCAGAACCGAGAGGACCTGGACGCCCACATCGCCGAAATCCTCGAGGCCCGGCGCCGCGAGAAGGAACTCCTGGCTCAAGAGGAGATCCGCAAGGCGGCGATGGCTATGGAGGAGGAAGTCGACGACGACGAGTGATTTCCGCCCTGAGCTACTGCGGCGGGACTCGGCTTCGCCTCGACCTTGGAGAAATCCTCACGTGTCAAAGACACGCTCCGGTTTCTCCTGCGGTCTCGGCTTTGCCGACTCCCGTCCTCGCTACGCTCAGGACGAAAATCCAGAAGTTGAATCGATTTCCGGATCTCTGGATTCGGCTGCGCCTCTCCTTTTTGGGGGAGGGGTTGCGCCGTGATTGTCTGTTGTGTTAAATTGTTCCGCATTCTTTTGGGAAACCAAAGGGTTCTGCGAGGGGAGGGCCGTGTTCTTGGTCCTCCAAGTTTTTGATTAGGGAGAGTTTCTTTCTATGCCTACTATTAATCAGCTGGTCCGCAGTGGCCGGGAACAGGTCGTTTTCAAGACCAAATCTCCCGCCTTGCAGTCCTGCCCCCAGAAGCGCGGGGTTTGTACCCGCGTCATGACCGTCACCCCCAAGAAGCCCAACTCGGCGCTCCGCAAGGTCGCTCGTGTGCGCCTCAGCAACGGGATCGAAGTGACGGCCTACATTCCCGGTATCGGGCACAACCTTCAGGAGCACTCGGTGGTCATCATCCGCGGTGGTCGCGTGAAGGACCTTCCCGGTGTGCGCTACCACATCATCCGCGGCGCGAAAGACGCCCTTGGCGTGGCCAAGCGCATGCAGTCCCGCTCGAAATACGGCGCCAAGCGCCCGAAGGGTTGAGGAGGTTAGTCCATGCCCCGTAAAACATACGAAGCCAACCGGGCTCTCCAGCCCGACCCCATCCACCACTCGGTGGTCGTGGCGAAGTTCATTCGCCGCATGATGTTCAACGGTCAGTTGATGACCTCGTCGAACATCCTCACCGAGGCCTTCGGTATTCTGAAGGAGAAGTCCGGCCGGGAACCGCTCGAAGTGTTCCTGAAGGCTCTCGACAACGTGAAGCCGATGGTGGAAGTGAAGTCTCGCCGCGTGGGTGGATCCACCTACCAGGTGCCCATCGAAGTCCGTGAAAGCCGCCGCGAAGCCCTGTCTCATCGCTGGGTGATCGCCGCGTCGCGGTCCCGGTCGGGCAAGTCCATGAGCGAAAAGCTGGCTGCCGAACTGTTCGACGCCTTCAACAACACGGGCAACGCCTTCAAGAAGAAGGAAGACACCCACCGGATGGCGGAAGCCAACAAGGCGTTCAGTCACTACAGCAAGTTCTAGACGAATTGCCCCATGGGCAAATCGCCTTGGAGTTTCGATGTGCGGAACTCCAAGCCCTGCACATTTCAGACGACAAAGCCCCCGGTTTTCCGGGGGTTTTGCTTTTTGGGGGGAATTCTCGCTGGTGTTGTTGACACCCTGGGAGCGTTCTGATAATGTGCTTCGAGTTCGATACCCCTTCGGGGCATGTGAGGCTGGTTCGCCAGGTCTCACCTCTGCCGGAAGGTAGCGCTCTTTTGGTAAGTTGTGGAGCTCTGCTCCGTCGTTCTCCGTAGGGGAACGATAGCTGGCCTGGTCAAACTGCTTCCTGGTTTCTGAGGGGAAGTAAGTGATGGGAAAGTGAACAGCGGTACGAGACGAATAGTTGGCCGCCCGGTCGACGGTCTTTTGCCATGCCTCCGAGGCTCTTCCGGTGGAAAACCGCACTCCTGTCAGGGGTGCTTCAGTTTGAAACCTAAGGGTTATGGATCTTATTGCGAAATAAGCCAAGGAGGAATTGATGGCTAAGGAAAACTTCGTCCGATCGAAGCCCCACATCAATGTTGGTACCATTGGTCACGTTGACCATGGCAAGACCACCCTGACCGCTGCGTTGACGATGTACGGCGCGAAAAAGCACGGCGGCAAGGTCATGAAGTATGAGGATATCGACAACGCTCCGGAAGAGAAAGAGCGCGGGATCACCATTAATACGCGGCACGTCGAGT
>JAHFSN010000177.1 GCA_023265735.1 Spirochaetaceae bacterium
GGCCGCCGGTATCGTTCCCATCACTTCGGGCCAGACCTACACCATCGACTTCTCCCTCCGCAGCGCCGTGGCCAACACCTACGGTCCCAACGTGGCCGGACTCACCGACGGTTCCCAGAAGTTCGACAACCCCGTGTTCAAAGAATCCCTCCTGTTCCTCAAGGACCTGATCGACAAGGGGTATGTGGAGAAGGAAGGTTTCTCTCGTCCCTACTTCATGGACGGGATCGACAAGTTTGCCGCCGGCGGCGGCGCCATGTTCGTGGGCCTGCTCTCCGACGTGGGGAACTGGAAGGTCTTCTCCGACAAGCTCGGTGCCAAGAATGTGGGATACTTCGCGGCTGTGAACTTCCCCGACGGCAAGTACAAGGACCAGCAGGTGGCCCAAGGAGCCGGCATCGGCTACGGCGTCATGAAGTGGACGAAGAACGAGAAGCTGGCCGCGGCCTACGTCAAGTTCGTCACCACCGGCCAGGGCGCCAAGATCTACGCTGCGGCTACGGGAGCCCTGTCTCCGAACACCGCCGCCGCGGGCGACGATCCGGCCTACCCCGTCCTGAAGGACATCCAGAAGTACCTGAAGAACAGCCAGAAGGACTATCCTCCCCTGTTCTACAACGGCTACGAGGATGACTCGAACCGGCTGCTGGATCAGCTCTTCGTGACCGGTGGGCTCACGGTGGACCAGTTCATCACCGAATACCAGAAACTCACCACCAAGAAGTAATAGACCAACATCCCAGGAGGGGCGGAACCCAAAGGGGGCCGCCCTTCCTTTTTTGCGAGGTAAGGCTTATGCGTCATCGAGGTTTGGAAACGGACGGGGTTGCCCCGTACCTGTTTCTGACGCCCCTGTTTGTCCTTCTCGTCCTCTTTATCCTGTACCCCGTCGGGATGAACTTTTACTCCAGTTTCACCGAATGGAAGGGCTACGGCCCCCAGAAATGGATTGGGTTCGACAACTATATCAACATGGTTCAGGACCAGGCGTTCTGGGCGTCCATCATCAACACGGGCCTCTTTATCCTGTACATTCCCGTGGGCACGGTGTTCACCCTGGTGGTGGCCGCCCTGCTGCGCGAAGGTATCCGCGGCTGGCAGACCTACCGCGCCATCCTCTATATCCCCAACCTGCTGGGCTACGTCGTGATGGGTGTGATCTTCTCCATCTACCTTCGGGACGACGGGGCCCTCAACGCGCTGATCAAGTGGGTTTTGGGGTCTCCCGTACACTTTCTCATCGACCCGTTCCTCGCCGTCAACTCCATTGGATTCATTCTGGTGGTGTGGCTGCACCTCGGATTCGGAATCATTTATTTCCTGGCGGCCATGAACGGTATCGACAAGGCCATCTACGAGGCGGCCCTCATCGATGGCGCCGGCTTCTGGAAAACCTTCTTCAGCGTGACGGTGCCCAGCATCCGTTTCGCCGTGGAATTCTTCATCGTCTTCAATTTCATCGAAGTCTTTGCCCGCATGTTCTCCTTCATCTACACGCTGACCCAAGGGGGACCGGGTTACAGCACGTTCACCCTGGAGTACGGCATCTTCGATCAAGGGTTCCAAAAATTCCACGTGGGCTACGCGGGCGCCTGGTCCACGGTCCTCTTTGTCTTCTGTGCCATCATCTCTGTCGTCCAAATTCGCCTCATGCACAGGAGGGACGCATGAAAAAGGTCTCACCCTTCAGCCCTGGAGCTCGAATCCTTGTCCAGGCGCTCATGATCGTACTGGTCGTGGCGTCGCTTCTGCCGCTCTACAATGTGATCAGCGCGAGTTTTAAATCGATCGACGAATTTCCCGCCAATCCCATCGGTCTTCCCCAGGTCGTGGTGGGGGACAACTACGAGTACGCGGCCTTCGCAGGAAAACTGCTGCAGTTCACGGTGAATAGCGTTCTGTTTGTTCCCGGCGCGGTACTTCTGTACCTCGTGGTGTGTATCGCGGCTGGCTACGCCTTTGGCAAGATGCGCTTTGCCCTTCGCCTGCCGCTCTTTCTCCTCGTCCTGTTTCTTTCCATCTTTCCCCAGCTCCTGCTGGCCACCCAGGTGTTCAAGCTGATTTCGCTCATGCACCTGACCAACACGGGATGGGGCGCTATTCTGACGTGGGTGGCGTACTTCGCGCCCTTCGGCACCTACATCATGACCACGTACTTTGCCGACATGCCCTACGAGCTGGTCGAGGCCGCCCGGATCGACGGGGCGGGGCCGGTGAAGATCCTGACCCGGATCATGGCGCCCCTGGCCAAGCCCATGACGGCGACCATCGCCATCATCGGGTTCCAGTCCATGTGGAACGAGCTTCCGTTTTCCCTCCTGATCCTGCAAACCCAGGAACAGCGGACCCTGACGGTGGGCATTGCGATGATGCGGGGCGAGTTTGGACTTCGGGTGCCCATTTTGAGCGCGGCCCTGGTGATCGCCATGGTGGTCCCCATGGCCATGTTCTTCATCTTCCAGCGCCAGATTACCCTGGGCGTCACCGCAGGAGCGGTGAAGGGGTGAGCGAAGCCAAAGTTCTTTCCAGCTATCTCCTGGGAGACATGCGGGTCGAGTACCTTCAGGGCAGCGGGGGCCAGATCGGGCTCCGGCTCGTTCCGGCCGACGTGCCCGCCGACCCCGCGGGGTCCGACGACGTCGATAGTCTGGTCCAGATTGCCGTCACCGGTTCGGCGGCCTCCGGTGGGTTTGCCTCGGGTCATACCTTGCGCAACGGGGCCTCGGTGGGCACCCTCCGGTACCAGGACCAAACCCGAACGGACGATGCGTCGGGCACCACGGTGGTCACGACCCTTGGAACCCCCGAGGGCTTGGTCCTCCGTCATGTCTTGGTGTATCACCCCGACCGAAGGGCGCTGCGGGTGAGGACCGAGGTCGAGAACCTCGGGGACAAGCCCGTCTCCCTCGACCTGCTTTCCAGCTTTTCCCTCATGGGGCTCTCGTCCCTTTCCCAAGGATCAAGCCAAGAGTCGCTGGTGGTCCACCGGATTCGCAGCGTGTGGAGCGCCGAGGGCCGGGTCGTTTCCGAGGCCCTCGAGGACCTGCAGCTGGAAACGTCGTGGTCCCGCCACGGCGTCCGCGCCGAACGGTTCGGGCAGACGGGATCGCTGCCTGTCCGCAAGTTCTTCCCCTTCGTCGCCGTGGAAGACCGGGTCAGCCAGGTGACTTGGGCGGTCCAGTTGGCCTGCCCCTCGTCGTGGCAGATCGAGCTGTACCGTCGGACCGGAAGCCTGTGCGTATCGGGGGGCCTGGCCGACTTTGAGTTTGGCCATTGGCGCAAGACCCTGGGGCCCTCGGCCCGGCTTGAGTCTCCTTGGGCCTACCTGACGGTCGGCCGGGGGGGGCTCGACGCAATCTCACAGCGGCTGGTCGACCTCCACCAGGAGGACTTCGGCGCCCTGAGACAGGGGGCCGTGGCGCCCCAGTTCAACGAGTTCTGCACCACCTGGGGCGAACCGTCCCACGACAAGGTCGTCCAGATGGTCGAGGCGGTCCGAGGCAAGGGCCTCAAGTACTTTGTCATCGACGCGGGCTGGTACGCCGACCCCCTCAACGGCTGGGAAAGGAGTCACGGCGACTGGGTGGTGAGTTCGGACCTGTTCCCCGAGGGGCTGGCCAGGACGGTAGAGGTGATCCGTTCGGCGGGGATGGAGCCGGGCATTTGGTTCGAGATCGAGACCTGCGGAGAGCTTTCCCGGGCCTTCGAAAGGACCGAGCATCTGCTGACCCGAGGGGGGGCTCCGATCACGTCGGGCTTCCGCCGGTTTTGGGATATGGACGACCCCTGGGTCGTCGAATATCTGGCCGACCGGGTCATCCGACTGCTCCAGCGCTACGGATTTCGGTACCTGAAGATCGACTACAACGAAAGCGCGGGCGTCGGCTGCGACGGGGCCGAATCCCTGGGGGAGGCCCTGCGGCAGAAGGTCCTGGCCACCGAACGGTTCTTTCGGCGGATCCGGGAATCGGTTCCGGGCCTCGCCATCGAGACCTGCGCGTCGGGCGGCCACCGGTTGGAGCCTTCGGTTCTGGCCCTCTCGGACATCGCGTCATTTTCCGACGCCCATGAATGCCTCGAGATCCCCGTCATTTCCGCCAACCTGCACCGGGTCATGCTGCCCGCCCAGTCCCTCATCTGGGCCGTTTTGAGAAAGAACGACGGCCTGAAGCGGGTGGTCTATTCGATGGCGGCGACGTTTCTGGGGGTGCCCTGCCTTTCGGGGGACATCTATGACCTGACGCCCGAGATCTGGGCGTCCCTCGAAAGGGGCCTGGAGTTCTACCGAGGCGTCGTCGGCGTCCTCGAGAACGGATCCACGGCGTTCCACGGCCCCCGCCAGAAGAGCTACCGCCACCTGAAAGGCTGGCAGGGCGTGGTTCGGACCGGGGCTTCCGGGGACCAGGCCCTGGCGGTTGTCCACAGCTTCTAGGGGACCTTTCCGGCCACGGTGGAGGTTCCCGTCGGGTCCGGCTGGAGGGTCGAAGACCTCTACAGCTCCGGACAAAATCCGGTCCGCCTTGAAGGCGGCTCTCTTTGGATATCCCTGAACTCAGAGTATGAAGCCGTCGCCCTTCGGCTGGGTCGCGACTAGCAACACAAAAGGAAAACCCATGCAACACAACGATGCTGTCATTCTTGCCATCCCCGGGGGCACCCTCCGGATTCTTCCCTGGGCCGACGATCAGGTCCGGGTCACCTTCTCGGCCCGGGACGAGTTTTGCCCCGGTTCCGGCCCCCTGGTCCTTCCGCAAACCGGCCGGGCCCCCGCTTTCCAGGTGAACGAGACCGATGGATGGATCCGGGTGTCCACCTCGGCCCTCGTCGTCGAGGTGCGCCGCGAAACCGGGGCGATTCGCTACCTCACCCCCGAGGGCCGGCTCCTGACCCAGGAGCCCGACCGGCTGGGGAAAGTTCTTGACGCCTTTGACGTGATCCGCTACGAGTACGAAGCCTTGGAGGGGCCGGCTTTCGAGTTTGGAGCCGATGGGTTCAAGGCCCGGACGGCCCAGGGAAAGCCTCGGGTTGATCGGAAGGCCTGGCACGCGAAGTTGTCCCTATGCTTCCAAGAGGGCGAGGCCCTCTACGGTCTGGGGTCCCACGAAGAAGGGGTGCTCAACCTCAGGGGGAGCCTCCAGTACCTCTACCAGCAGAACCGCAAGATCGCTATCCCGTACCTGGTCTCGACCCGGGGATGGTCTATCCTCTGGAATACGGGGTCGGCCCTTACGTTCCGCGACGACCAGTTTGGGTCGTCGATGTGGCTGGACTGCGTCGACGAACTCGATTTCTGGGTGACGACGTCGCCGACGATGACGGGGCTCGCGGCGGCCCTCCGGCGCCTGACCGGTTCGATTCCGATGCTTCCCAAA
>JAHFSN010000178.1 GCA_023265735.1 Spirochaetaceae bacterium
TGGCCCTGATCGGCGGTGTCGACGAGCTAGGTGCCATCCAGCACGGAACTCCCCAGGACGTGGAAACCGCCGCGCGCCGGGCGATCGAGGAAGCGGGGCGGACCAAGTTCCTTCTGGCCCCGGGGTGCTGCGTGGAACCCGATGTTCCTTCGGAGAATCTGAAGGCCCTTCGACGGTCTGTCGAGGTCTGAATTGGATGCTTCACTCTGGGGGGGATGGCTAGACCAGGTCGTCAACGGGCTCATCCTCGGAAACATCTACGCCTTGCTCGCCGCGGGGCTGGCCTTGATCTTTGGGGTGGCGCACCTGATCAATTTCGCCCATGGGTCGGTGTACATGGCCGGTTCCTACCTGGGTTGGGTCCTCCTGACGCAGGTGGGGTGGCCCCTGTGGGCCGCGCTGCCGGTGGCCATGGCCGGGTCCGCTGCCATGGGTCTCCTCTTGGAGAGGTTCGCCGTCCGGCCGTTTCGCAAGAGTGCCCGGGTGGCGCCTCTGCTGGCGACCATTGGTGCCGGCATGATCCTCGACAGCCTCGGTGAGCTGATCTTTTCCCCCAATCCCCGCCCGTTTCCGGCGGTGGTTCCGGCGGATCGCTTTTCCCTGGGCGGCGTTTCCATAGGCTGGCTCGACCTCCTGATCTTGGGGGCCACGGTTCTGAGCGCGGCCGGACTCTTCCTCTTCCTCAAGTTCAGCCGCATGGGCCAGGCCCTCAGGGCCACGGCCCAGGACTCCGAGGCCGCCCAGCAGATGGGAGTGCCCGTGAACCGGGTCAACGCCCTGGCATTTGCCTTGGCCAGCGCCCTGGGCGGTTTGGCGGGGGTCTTGGTGGGTCTCTACTACAATTCCGTGTTTCCGTCGATGGGCTTCCAGGCGGGACTCAAGGGGTTTACGGCCTGTGTTCTCGGAGGGCTGGGGAACTTGCCCGGGGCCATGGCCGGTGGGTTGGTTCTGGGGGTCAGCGAGAGTCTGGGCGTCGCCGTCTTTGGGTCCTCGGCCCGTAACCTGGTGGCCTTCGCGCTTCTCTTGGCGGCGCTGCTCTGGCGGCCCCAGGGGTTGTTCGCGGGAAGGCGGCGAAGTCTTCCTCCCGAGCCCCTGACGGGAACCTTTCTGCCCGTTTCCAAGGCGATTCGCCTTCCTCTGCCGACGGTCCTGGGGTTGCTGGCCCTGGCCGCCGTTCTCCCTATCCTGGTTCCCAATCCCTACATCCTTCAAATCGGCACTAACGCCTGGATCCTGGCTCTGTTTGCCGTGAGCCTCACCTTGGTGGCGGGGACTTCGGGCATCCTTTCCCTGGGGCACGCCGGGCTCATGGCCATCGGCGCCTACGCCTCCGGCCTGCTGACCCTTCGCCTCGGGTGGCCCTTTGAGGCGAGCTTCCTCGCGGCGGGTTTGATCGCCTCCGCCCTGGGTACCCTGCTCGCGTCTCCGGCCCTCCGGCTCAAGGGACACTACTTGAGTATTGCGACCCTGGCCCTGGGGGAGATCGTCAACCAAACCATCCTGAACGCGGAGCCCGTGACCGGGGGTGCCATGGGCCTGGCCGGGATTCCCGTGCCGACCCTCTTTGGGTACGCGTTTCGGTCGGCGGCGGACTACTACTACCTCACCCTGGGGGCCCTGGCCGTCGGCGCCCTCGTCATCACTCTCGTGGTGAAATCTCCCTTGGGACGAACCCTCCGGGCCCTCCGGGAGGACGAGGTGGCCGCCACGGCCCTGGGGGTTTCGGCCGGTCCGTACAAGGCCCTGGCGTTTGGCATCGCGGCGTTCTTTGCCGGTTGGGCCGGGGCCCTCACGGCCCACCTCTACTCCTACATCAGCCACGAAACCTTCGGGACGACGCTGTCCATCCTAGGGCTGACCATGGTCATTGTGGGAGGACTGGGGAACGTGGCCGGAGCGATCTTGGGCGGCGTGGCCCTCTCGTCCCTCCCCGAAATCCTTCGTCCCGTGGCCCAATTCCGGCCGCTGCTCTACGGCCTGCTCCTCCTTGTGGCCCTGCGCTGGAGGCCCCAAGGGGCCTTGGGGTCACGATGAGCATCCTCGAAACCCGGGGTCTCTCCCGGAACTTTGGCGGAATCCAGGCCGTGGCCTCTTTGGACCTGACCGTGGGAGAAGGCGAGGTCCTGGGCCTCATCGGACCCAACGGCGCGGGCAAGACCACCCTGTTCAACCTGTTAGCGGGGGCCGACGTTCCTGACCAAGGCAAGGTCTACCTGGAAGGCCGCGACATCACCTCGTGGCCGGCCTCGCGCCACGCCCGAGCAGGGATCATCCGAACCTTCCAGCATGGCCGTACGTTTGCCAACCTTTCGGTTCTCGACAACCTGCACGTGGGGACTCACACCCGGCGCCGGGCCCCGGACCTGTGGGGAGCTCTCTTTCCGTGGGGTCGGCAAAGCCGAGAAGAGGAGGCGCTCCGCCGGGAATGCCAGGCCCTTCTCGTCCCGTTTGGGGA
Source organism: Spirochaetaceae bacterium (assembly GCA_023265735.1). Classification (GTDB taxonomy): domain Bacteria; phylum Spirochaetota; class Spirochaetia; order JABEVK01; family JABEVK01; genus JAIFLN01. The sequence goes on from JAHFSN010000178.1 coordinate 2,456, forward strand.
CCGGCTGACGCCTCGCCAGGACGAGGCCGCCTGGCAATTCAGCTACGCCAACCGCCGACGCATCGAGATCGCCCGGGCCCTGGCCGCCCACCCGCGCATCCTCCTCCTCGACGAACCGACGGCCGGGATGAACCCCGTGGAAACCTTGGAAATTCTGGAGTTCCTCAAGGGACTCAAGGCCCAGGGGCAGACCATGGTGGTCATTGAGCACAAGCTTCCCCTCATCCTGCCGCTGGCCGACCGGGTCGTGGTGCTGGACCACGGTGCCAAGCTCGCCGAGGGTCACCCCCTCGATATCCCCCGTAATCCGCTGGTCATTGAAGCCTACCTGGGAGGGAAGCATCATGAGTGATCCCCTTCTGCGTCTGGATTCCGTCGACACCTACTACGGGCAGGTTCAGGTTCACTTCGGCGTCGACCTCGAGGTCAACGCCGGAGAAATTGTGTGCTTGCTGGGAGGAAACGCGTCGGGAAAGTCGACGGCCATGAAGGTCATCCTCGGGTTGCTGGAGCCCCGGTCCGGGGAGGTCCGCTGGGAGGGCCAGTCGTGGAAGGGCGTCTCGACGTCGGCCCGGATCCGTCAGGGCCTCGCTTCGGTGCCCGAATCTAGACGGCTCTTCGGGGAAATGACCGTCGGGGAAAACCTTCTGATGGGCGCCTACACCCGCAACGACCGCAAGCAGACCCTCCAGGATCGAGAAGGAGTCCTGGAGCTGTTTCCCCTGCTCAGAGAGAGGTTTCGGCAACCCGCCGGCACCCTGAGCGGAGGAGAGCAGCAGATGGTCGCCCTGGCCCGGGCTCTCATGAGCCGTCCGCGACTCATCTGCATGGACGAGCCCACCATGGGACTGTCTCCCCTCTGGGTCGAGAAGATCTGGGACCTGGTCGTCGATATCCATCGGCGCGGAACGGCGTTCTTCCTCGTGGAGCAGAACGCCCACCTGGCCTTGGAACTCGCCCACCGGGGGTACGTCCTGCAAAATGGGCACCTCGTCCTCCAAGGCACCGCCGCCGAACTGCGAAACGATCCCCGAATTCGGGACGCCTACCTGGGAAGCGACCAGATGGCGGGAATCTGATATCCTTTCCCCACGGCCTTTCCAACCTCAAACACAGTTAAATATTAACGCCGTTAACATTTAACTGTGTTCACATTTAACAGGGTTAATATTTCACCATGCGAAAGAACCACAAGCCTCAGCCTGCCGTTCTCCTCATCAATGATCTTCCCACCTGGGGTCGGGTCGCCCTCGCTTCGGCGGTTCCCATCCTGGAGTCGGCGGGCTTTCAGGCCTGCTGCCTCCCCACCGCCCTGCTGTCGACGCACGGGGCCTACCCCGGATTTGTCCTTCAACCCCAAACCGCGTTTCTGAGGAACGCCTGGAGCCATCTTGCGTCACTGAACCTTCACTGGGACGCCGTTGCCGTTGGTCTCGTCGGCGACCGGGAACAGTTTCCCCTCATCGAGGAGATCACCAAATCGGTCAGGACTTCGGGCGGACTCGTGCTGGTCGATCCCATCCTGGGCGACAACGGCCGACGCTATGGGCTCTTTCCCGAGGACTACGTTTCCGCCGTCCGTTCCCTGGTTTCCCGGGCGGACGTGATCACTCCCAACCTTACCGAGGCCGCCCTCCTTCTCGGAGAGAGGCCCGACAGGGTTCCCGAAAGCCCCGAGGAACTGGACAGCTGGATTGAAAAACTCGCCGAACTGGGGCCTTCCCGGGTGGTCGTGACCAGCGCGCCGTTTCCCCGACATGCCGCGGCCACCGGGGTGGCCTGGTACGACCGAGGTTCCGGGGCCCATGGCCTGGTGAGGCATCGCCGTTTGGGACAGGGGGTACCAGGTACCGGTGACGTCCTGGCCGCGCGGTTGTTGGCCGAACTGATGCGGCGAAGGCCCTTCCCCCGGGCCGTCGAGCGCGCGGTAAAGCGAACCTTTGGCGATTTGAAGCGCAGCCGCCGCGTTGGACGGCCTCCCCTCTGGGGCCCCGAGGGACCGCTGCTGGGCTAGGAACTAGTGGGGCAGGAACTCGCCCACGAGAAGCCAGATCGCCGTCCCCGCCATGAGCACTCCCATGGTTGCGTTGAATATCAGGGCCGCCCGACCCCGGGCGAGGAACCGTCTGAGCCGATCACCCGTCACCGCCCAAAGACCCACACAGGGCAAGTTCACCGCGGCGCATAGAAGAGCTAGGAGGGCGGCCCCTTCGATCAGGGGGAGGTTTCGCGGCGCAAAAAGCAAAGCCACGTTCGTGACCATCACCCAGGCCTTGGGGTTGATGGCCTGAAAGAGGATGGACTCATGGAACCGCATCGGCCGCCGTCCTTCCTTTTCTTCCGGAGCCCCGGCTCGGAAGATCTGCCAGGACAAGACGAGCAGGTAGCCGCAGCCCACGATGGCCAGCCAAGGACGGATACCAGAGACCCAACTAACGGCCGCCTGGATGGTCACCGTGACCAGAAAGACCTGCAGGAAGTGTCCCACCGAGATCCCCAGCATTTGAGGCAGCGTCCGCCGGAGGCCAAAGTGAACTCCCGAGGCGGCCAACAGGAGATTGTTGGGGCCGGGGGTCACGCTCATCACCCCCACGTAAGAAACCAGTGCTGCATCGATCATCCCGGGCCTCCTGCCAATCGGCCAATTCGGGCCACCGCCCTGGCCGTTCCCTCGTTCCAGATTCCGGCGCTCAGGCGCAGGGCATTGCGAAATTTTCCCGACGCCGAAAACACTTCCCCGGGGCTGAACACGATGGATTCGGCCAGCTCCCTCTCGTAGAGCGCCGTGGTGTCCTGGTCGTCTGGCAGCTCGACCCAGAGGACGAACCCCCCGGCGGGCCGACTCACCCGGGTGCCTTCGGGGAAGGTCCGCGCAATGGTCTCGGCCATGGCCCCCACCTGGT
>JAHFSN010000005.1:0-1043 GCA_023265735.1 Spirochaetaceae bacterium
GGCCGTGAGGTCCCGGCTGAACTCGTCGAGGGTGGGCGTGGACTTCTTCACGCTGGTCGACGTGCGCTTCCAGCGGGGATCCTCGGACGCCGGGGCCATGGGCCGCTCTTCCTTGGGCCGGTTCGACTGGCCCCCCGAGAGGTCGCTGATCACTTCGCGCAGGCCTTCGATGGTCACGGTTTTCGAGGCGAGGTAGTTGGCCACCACGCTACCCTGCTCGGCCACGGTGGCCAGAAGCAGGTGTTCGGTTCCAATGTATTCATGGCCCAGGTTACGGGCCTCGTTGGCGCTCTCTTCGAGGATCTTCTTTCCGCGCTTAGACGGCGGAACGTCACCCAAAATGAAACCGGACGGCTTTCTCGGAATCGTCTTCTCGATCTCGGCCTGGAGGTCGGTCAGATCGAGGTTCAGGGAACGCAGGGCCTTGTAGCCGATGCCTTCCCCGTCCTTGAGAAGCGCCAGAATCACGTGTTCGGGGAGCAGGAGATCGGAATGGAATCTCCGGGCCTCCTCTTGGGCCAAGACCGTCAGGATCCGTTGGGCTCGTTGGGTCAGACCTTTGAACATGTGTACCTCCACTACCAATATAACGGAAAACCTTACGGCTGTTCCAGTTTCTTGAGGAGGAGTTGGGGACTTCGGGGGGCCCGGATCAGCCAGCAGCGGTGGGCCGTCTTGTGGAAATCCCCAGGAACCGTGAAGGCGCTGATCTCCTGGACCTCGCACAGGGGTCCCGCCTTGAGGTTGAGCTGGAACTTCTGAAAATTGTTGCTGAAGACCAAGGTGCCCTCGGGGTTGAGCATCTTGAGGCACCGACCGATGAGGGCGGCGTGGTCCCGCTGGACGTCGAAGGTGCCGTCCATCTTCTTCGAGTTGGAGAAGGTGGGAGGGTCGAGGATGATCAGATCGAACTTCAGTTTCGTCTCGGTGCGCAGGAATTCGACGGCGTCGCGCTTCACGAACCGGTGGCGGGGGCCGCCCAGTCCGTTGAGTTCCAGGTTTTCCTTGGCCCAGTCCAGGTAGTTGGGGTTCAGGTCGACGGT
>JAHFSN010000005.1:1053-18752 GCA_023265735.1 Spirochaetaceae bacterium
CGACGGTGGTGGTGTCAAAGGCCCCCCCGTGGGCGGCGTACACCGTGAAGCTCCCTGTGTAGGCGAAGAGGTTGAGGACCTTCATGCCCGGCGACAGATCCCTCACGTAGGACCGGGTCCACCGATGGTCGAGGAAGAGGCCGGTGTCGAGGTAGTCCGTGAGGTTCACCAGAAATTTCAGGCCCCCCTCGCGGACGGTGAACCTCTGGTTGGTCTCGTCGATCTTCTGGTACTGGTCGCTGCCGCGCTGCTTCTGCCTGGTCTTCACGTAGGTCTTGGCCTTCACGATACCAGTAGCTTCGGAGACGAGGTTGACCAATTCGTCCAGTTCGGCCTCTTCCAGGTCCCCGAGGATGGACCAGACGAGCCTATCCTCGTAGAGGTCGATGAAGAAGGGAAACTGAGGGTCTTCCTTGTCGTACACCCGGAAGCAGGAAACCCGGTTCCGGGACGCCCACTGGCGGCGTTCCCGGAGCTGCCGGACCATGCGGTCGACGAATTCGTAGGTTCCGGTCACAGGTAGCACTTGGGCTCCAGACCCTCCATGAAGGCGTAAAGCTCGACGTGGGGCTTCACGGGGCTGGCCTTGATCTTGGGGAACAGGACTTCCTCCACCTGGAAGAACCCTACGGTCTCGGTCATGTGCACATCGACCCGGATGGCCGTCCTCTCCCCGGGGATGATGTTCACCTTCTCGACGGCGGCGGCCGAGTACTTGTGGATGTCCCCCAGCTTGGCGTCGGTGCTCAGCATCATGGGAATCCGGGCCCGACCCTTCTCCATGTCGCAGCCGTCGGCCACCAAGATGAGCCCCGCCTCCAGCGAATGGATATGGATGGTCGCCATGTGTCCCATGATGCACTCCATGGCCAGGGACCGCAGAATGACCCGTTTGGCCAGCGACGTTGGGTAGAGCTGGAGCAGGATCCTCTCGATGATGGGCTGGGCGAGCCAGATGCCCGTATTCTCGTGGAAGGAGCGGCCGATGCTCATCCCCACGTCGTGGAGGAAGGCCGCCAAGATGACAGCCGTCAGGCTGTCGTCGAAGGAGCCGACGTCCTCCTTCTCGAGGCTAAGGGGAATGCCCCGCTGCTGCAGGAACGTGGCCATTTTGACGGTATTGTAGGTGACCTTGCGCATGTGAACGGGACCATGGTCGTTGTAACCCAGGCGCTTGATGCTGACGATGTTGGAATAGTCCTGGAGGGCGGCGATCTCCGGGTCGTCCCGGAGCATCTGGTAGGCCGTCAGGGGAACCGGATGGTCCACGAGGCGCGCCTCAATCTTGTCGTTGAACTGAAGTTCTTTCGGCGAATGCAATTATGTATCCTCTTTCTGTGTCTTCTGAATTTGCGAAATCATCTTGGGCGCCACGGGATCGTCGGGGTCGTACTCCAGCACAGCCTCAAAGAAGCCTAGGGCCTCCTGGGGCTTTCCGGCCTTGAGGGCCAGGACGCCCAGGTTCGAGATGATCTTGGTATTTTCTCCGTCGTTGCGGAGGGCCCGCTCCAAGAGGCGGCGGGCCTGGTTGAGTTCTCCGAGTTCCATGGCGCAGATGGCCATCTCATTATAAGTGTCCACCTGGTCGCCGCCCTTGTCGAGGGCTTCCTGGAACGCGTCGAGGGCCGGCTGCCACTGGCTGAGGCGCCGCCGGGCCCAGCCCAAGAGGAACCAGCCGTTCCACACCTGGGGGTGCTCCTTGAGGAACTCCTCGAGTCGGACGATGCCCTCTTCCTCTTTCCCCAAAAGGATGAAGTCGTAGGCTTCCTTAAACAGCCCGTCGAGCCTCTGTTGGCGGTCGGCCTCGGACAGGGCCTTCCGGGCCGCTTCGATCTTCACCGTGTCGGCCTTTCCGAGCTCGAAGAAAGCGTCAAACAGACCGCGGGCCCGCTCCAGGTTCTTCTGCTTGAGATGGAAGAATCCGGCATAGAAATAGGCGTCGGCCAGGGGCGGCGTAGTGACCAGGGCCTGACTGAACTTCTTCTGGGCCTGGGTGAGGAGCTCCTCGGCGTCGGCCGACTTTCCCCTTTGGCTCAGGGACTCGGCCTCGTCGTCGTAGAGCAGGGCCAGGTTGAGGAGAGTTCGGGGATGGGTGGGGTCCAACCCCTCGAGGGCCAGGAAGATCTCCTCGGCCAGGGCAAAGTCCTTGGTCTGGGCCTTCACGATGCCCGTGGCCGACAGCTCCTGCCACACATCGGGCCGGACCGCGAGGATGAAGTCGCGGTAGTAGGCGAAGTCCGTGTGGTCCCGTTCCCAGGCCATGATCTTCAGCATGGCGGCCACGATTTGCTCCCAGCTCAGGTTATCGAGGTTGGGAAGCTCGTCGGCCCGGCCGGCGGACCACCGCCCCTCCACGGGAAGGGGGATGGCGGGGTCAATCTGGAAGCTTCCCAGGTCCCTGGCGAGCTCCGGGGGAACTTGCAGGTAGTAGAGTTTGTAGTTGGGTTGGTGGACGGGCATGAACTATCCTTGGGGAGGGGGAGTGGGCGCCGGCTCTTTCATCGACCGGATCGCCTCGTTGAGCTTCAGCTTGAAGGCGTGGGGCACCGAGGACTCGAGGAACTGGATAGCGGCCAGGGTGATATCCCGTCGGCCCTCTACCGATTCCACTCGGACCATGGTGCCGGGGAGGGACAGCACCTGGGAATTCTCTTCCAGGACGAGCCTGAGGACCACCGTCCTGCCCTTGAGGAACTTGGCCACCCCGGGAATGAGCACCAGAGCCCCGCCAAACGACAGGTCGCGGATGAGACACTTGCGGTCGATCTGCTCCACGGCCACGATGGTGTGACACGAGGCAAACCCCAGGCGCTTCACGGTCGCTTCGCTGACGGGGATCCGCACGTCCTTCCGCTTCTGGGAATTGACGTTGGCTTCCAAGAATTTCCCAAGGATCTCGACCAGATCATCCGAAGGCCGCTGGGTGAACTCCAGGGTCATGAAATAGAGGTCGTTGTTGGTGGCGCTGTTGTAACGATTGTAGCCTTTGATCCGAGCGTTGATGAAGAACGTCACGGGCTCGGTCTTCTCGGGATTCTTGAAGCCGTACCGCAACGAGACCAAGTTGCTTCCCGTCTTGAGCTTCTCCAGCTGCTCGCTTTTCAGGTTCAAGATGATCTTGGCACCGTCGAGCGAAGTGCTGTACAGGAGGCAATGCCACTGGGTTCCCAGAATTTTCAGGGCAACCTGTTCCTGAAGGAATCCGAGGAGCTGGGTAACATCCTTGTTGAAGGTGACCTCAATGCCCCGGTAGAGATCGTAGTAAGTGGAAAGCTGCTGACTGGTGACGATCGACATGTTACTGAAGGATGGAATCGATCTTGTCGATCAAAGCTTGTGTGATCCGTTCTGCCTCGTCTGCCTCGGGGGCACTGAGGCTTCCGGATCGACGGCTCCTCTCTTTGATCAACTCATCGGCCAGGACAATCCCCGTGAGCAGAGCGATCTTGAGGGGATCCTGCAACGACACGCCTCGCCGAGTTTCATCCAACTTCTCCTCATAATAAGCGACAACTTCCTTCAAATAGTCAAGGTTTTCCGTGCTTTTGAGGGAGAAAGAGGTGCCCAGCAGATGGACAGGGAGCAAATTCTCCGGCATCGCCGCTGCTCAGAAAATCCCCAAGCCCGGCTGCTCCGGCTCGCCAGGCTTGTCCGGGGAAGCAGCTTCTTCGGGCGCTTCCAACTCGACCGACGGCGGGACGGGAAGTTCGAGTACCGAACTGGCCTCGTCCTCGAGGGCCGCCGCTTCGGCTGCCGCCAGGGCAGCGAACTCGGCCTCGAAGGCGGCGTCCGCTTCCTCTTCGACGGCGGCGATGGTCTCGGAAAGGGCCGACTCAACCTCGGGTTCGGCTTCGACTTCCGGCTCGGGTACCGGGGCGATGACCAGGGACGGCGCCGAGGTGACCTCAACCGGGGTTGCAACGGGTTCTTCCCCGTGGGGTTGGGCCTGAAGACTCGGTTCATCCTCTTCGAGGAGGTCGAGTTCGACGAGGGCGTTCTGAATGCCCGATTCCATTTCGGATTGCGTGGCCTTGACAGCCTCGAGAAGCGTTTCCAGTTCCCGCAGACGCACTTCTGTGTCCGTCAGCCGCCCCTTGAGGGTGTCATTTTCCCGGCGCAACTGGACAATCAGCTGAACCGCTTGTTTCACCTTCCATTCCAGGGTCCGAACTTGGTCGAGGTTGATCATGACACTCTCCTCGGCACCCCGCCGACCGGGACAAACCGCTTTCTGTTTCCCCTAAGGGGTTCGAATTCGGTCGCCCGATCTCGGCGGCGCGCAACTGACGCCGTTTGACTCGCTAGGCCTTGACGGCCGACTTGACCTTTGCCACCAGGGCGCTGAAGGCCTTGGGGTCTTCGATCGCCATATTGGAGAGGGCAATTCTGTTGATGACGATCTCGGCTTTCTTCAAGCCGTCAATGAACCGGGAATACGAAAGGCCCTCGGCCCGAACGGCCGCCGAGATTCGGGTGATCCACAGGCGGCGGAAATCCCGCTTCTTCGCCTTGCGGTCTCGGGTGGCGTAGACGAGCGCCTTGGCGGCGGCGTCCTTCGCGGTCCGGAAATTGGATTTCGCGCGACCGCGGAAACCCTTGGTGATCTCTGTGTACTTCCGTCGTCTATCGCTGCGGCGGGTACCGTCTACTGCTCTTGGCATCTCTTACTCCTTAGTAAGCCCCTCACCTCTTGGGTGGAGGCGTTCTTCCGCCGGGACCCGGGGGTTCCGATCAGAAAATCCTTTGTCTCTCGTCACGCCTGCCGAGCGCGACCGGACCGTCCCCGAAGGTTCCGGGGAGCTCTTTGCCTAACCGTAGGGCAACAGAGTCCGAACCCGACGGGCTTCGGACTCGGCCAGGATGCCAGGCATCCCCAGCTTGCGCTTCCGGTTGCGGCTCTTCTTCGTCAGAATATGGCGAAGTCCGAGCTTCTTGAATTTCACCTTTCCGGTCGAGGTCAGGCTGTAGCGTTTTGCTGCGCTCTTCCTCGTCTTCATCTTGGGCATAATTCCCTCTCCTATTTCTTAGCCTTGGGCGTGATCACCATCGACATGAACCGGCCTTCCATCTTAGGGGTGCTCTCCATCAGGTACACGCCTTCCAGAATTTCCAGGACCCGATCCAGAACTTTACGTCCCAGTTCGGGGTGGGCCATCTCCCGGCCGCGAAACCGGATCGTCACCTTGATCTTGTCGCCGCCTTCCAGGAATTCCTGGATATGCTTGACTTTGAATTCCAGGTCGTGTTTCTCGATCTTGGGCTGCATCCGAACTTCTTTCAGCTGGACGACCTTCTGTCCCTTCTTCGTTTCCCGGAGCTTTTTCTCCTGGTCAAACTTGAATTTGCCGAAGTCCATGATCTTGCAGACCGGAGGAACCGAATTCGGGGCCACTTCCACCAAGTCCAAGTTCTGATCTCGGGCTAGTTGCAGCGCCTCCATAATGGGCACGACTCTCTGCTCCCCCTCACCTTCAATGAGGCGGACTTCCTTCACCCGGATCTTTTCGTTCACCCGAAATTCTTTTGTCGACATATCCCTCCATCACCCAAGACCGTGATACAGCAAACGAATCTAGCATAGCGTATCGGGTTTGTCTAGTTTCGCAAAACTCGCGCGTCTTGAGACCCTGAGCTTGAACTCGTCCCCAAAAGCTGGCATGGTATCGGCATGAATCTGTTCCTTCTGGTCTCGGTCCCGTTGGCAGTGTTTGCCGTCCACCGCTGGACCGATCCCGACCGCCTGGTCTTTGCCGATCCGAAGTCCTGGATCCTCGGGCTCGTCTGGTCGTTTGCCGCCCTGGTCGCCACGTCCTTCTTCGGTCGGATCCGGGAATTCACGGGTGACCTCCTCGGGGTCTTCGCCGGTCTGACGTTCACCGACGTGATCCTCCTCCCCGGTATCCTGATTGCGGCCTGGGTCGTCACGCGGCGTCGTCGGGAGGTCTGGGAGCTGGGGCTCTGGCTGGCCCTCCTCTTTACCCTGACGGGTATCCGGGACTTCCTGTGGACGAGAAACACCTTTGACTTGACCGAACTCTTTTTGGTTCCCTTGGACCGAGTCCTCCTCGTGCTGGTAGTCCCCTCCCTGACGGCCAAGGCCCTCGGGGTCCAGGTGCCGACGGAACGGGGAATCTGGATCGCCGCGGGCAGCCTCGTGTTGTTGACCGGGGCGCTGGTTCCCACCCTTTCGTTCGCTGGCTGGGGTTGGTTCCTTTGGATAGCCCTTCCCCTCGCCATCGCCGCGGCGGTCCTCGTCAAAAAAAAGGCCGCCCCTTGGCGAGGCGGCCCCTGGTTTGACTGGCGTTCTATTTGGGCAGGGCGGCCAAAACGGCCTTGATCTCCCTCTGGACCGCGGGGGTGTAGAGGTACTGGCCCTCGAGCAAGACGGGTGACGCGGCGGGACTCGCGGCGACCCGGAAGGCCTGGAGGATGCTCCTGACCTGCTGGACGTCAAAGTCGGTCAACAGCCCGGGAGTCGAGGCCCTCACGTTGAAGCCCGACATGAGCTCGATGAGGAACGAAAGGCTCTCGGGCGTGCCGTTCGAGCCGAGGGCCTGAATCACGGCGAGAATTTCGGTCGTGTCCCGGGAGAGGGCGGCCGCTTTATATTCGAGACGGAAGAGCGCGGCGGCGGCGGGTGTCTTGTCCTTGCCCTGGACGAGCATCGTTAAGGCGCGCTTTCGAAGGTCGCTCCACTGGGTCAGCTCCACCACGTCGGTGGTCGAGGCGCGCACGCCGTCTTCGAGGGCCGCCAAGGCGACCAAGGCTTTCCTCGCGGACGAAGCCTTGGAGTTGTCCTCGGCGTCCAGAACCTTCAACTTGTTCGACGGCTTGGTTTGGCCCGGCAGGATCTTCAGAAGCGAATCCGTGGGGTCGTCCACCAAGATCTTCAGCATATCGCGGGCGGTTTCTTTGACCTTGCGCTGGCCGCTGTACCACCCGATGGAGGCAAAGAAGACGGGCTCGAAGCCTGCCTCGGACTTCATCGTGGCCAGGGCCTGCACCAAACCGAACGCCAGAATCTCCTGGGCTGTCGCTTTGTCTCGGTTCGGGGAAAGGTTGATATCCGAAAGGCTCCGGACGAGGTCAGGAACGTAGTCGGTGGCCCGGATCTTGCCGAGGGCCATGGCGGCCTCCGCCTTGAGGAAAGGGTACTGGGTCGTATCGCGGAAGGTCTGGAAGATCTGATCGCTGGCCGCGGTCTCCCGAAGGTTCCCCAGTTCTTGGACGATGGCCGTCGCCAGACGGACCTTGGCCTCGACCTCGTTGCTGTTTCCGGCCTCGATGCGGCGGGAATTCAATTCGCCGAGGGCGTCGGTCAGCAGGGGTCCAAATTGGGCGTCGTGGAGTTCCCGGATATTGAGGAGGACCGAATAGCGCATCTCGTCGTTGACGGAGTTGCGGTAGATCCTCTCCCACACAGCCGTCTTTTCATCGGCGAACAACCATACAGTTGTGCCCGTGAGAAGGAGCAATAAAACAAACAGCAGCTTCTTCATGTTGTTTCCTTAAGGGTTGACGAGCTTGGTCTTGGTGAACCACTGATAGGTCAGCACCTGCTTTTCCACAATTTTCCCCCGCACCGAGGCAACGATGCCCGTGGGCGCCGATTTTTCATCGTAGGAATACTCGAACGACCTAAGGAAAGGAAGGGTTGTTTCGTCCTTCACCTTGCGGTCATCCTTCCACGTGGAAGTGGTCTGTTCGACCAAGACGCCCGACTCGTTGTAGCCGTCTCGCTTCACGAGCCGGTTCTTGGCATCGTACGTACTCTGGAAGACGTTCGTCAACTTGGCAGCGCCGTCAAAAACCTCGGTCTTCGTGTTGTTGCCGTTCTTGTCGTAGGTGTAGACGGTCCGGGCTTGAAGTCCGCCGCTGCCCGACTTGGCCAGCCAGACAGTCTTCTGACCCAGGGAATCGTAGGCAAACTCGTTGATCGCCTGGGGAATCTCCTTGGGGCTGAGGAAGGTTTGGGTCAGCACCTCTCCCTTGGTTCCGAGGGCGAGGTCTTCGAGGGAAACCACCTCTCCCGACTGGGCGTTTACGACGGTGACACGCCAGCCGTCGCCCTTGGCCTTTCCGGTCCGCACTTCGACCAGGACTCCGTTGGCGTTGTAGGTCTCCTGACGGCTCAGCAGTCCCGAAGCGCTGTACTGCAGGATTTGGGATCCCGAAGGGTCTCCGTTGGGATAGAAGGTCTTGACCGACGTCGGCAGGGCGACTTCGTAGGAGACGGCTTTGACCGCCGGCGCCGGGGCCGCCTTGGCAACGGGCGCCTGAGGGGCGGTCGAGGGCGTCGAAGCGCACGACACCAACAGGACAGCGGCGGCAAAAAGGATCAATTTCATGGGCTGTTTCCTCCAGATAGGATGCCCTCTAAGCATAGGCGGGACGGGGGTGAAAAGGCAAGGAATCGAATGAATTGACCACGGTTTTCTTCGACGATACTCTAGGGCAGTGAAGATCCGGTGGTTTGTCCTTCTGTTCCCTTTCCTCGTGTCCTGCACACCCCAGGCGACTCTCTTCACCGACTCGATCTTTGTGACGGCCGCTCCGGAAATTCTGCGGGCTTGGCTCGCCTTGGGACCATGGAAGGACGCCCGGGTCCGGTCGGTACCCGAAGGATCCGACAGCCGATGGTGGGACGACAATCTGCGGTCTCTTCCCCTGGGTTCAGCGGCTCTGGTCGGCGTTTCCCTGTCCCAGGAGGAACGGTCGGCGCTGGTTTTGGCCCATCGCCCCATCCACTTTGTGTTTTTCGTCCCGGTCCGAGAGGCCCGGGGAGCGTCGACGGTCACGGTAGACCGTGCCGGGGCCTGGGGTATCGTCGCCCAGGCGGCCGCCCCACACGCCGACGGAGAGGCGCTCTTTCCCCCGGATGCCACGGCCAATGAGATTCGGCGCGTCCAGGATGCCTGGAAAGTCGGAGGCGGAGGCTCCCTTCAAACGGACGTCTGGCCCGCGAATCCGGGCGTGTGGGACCACAAGGTCCTCCTCCAGTGGGCTGGCCCCGAAGCCGACTCCCTCGTTGTCTCCCGTCCTTCGGCGCTCGCGGTCCACGGCGACCCGGGAACGGCCAGGCCCCCGGGCCTCCGGGGATTGACCTGGGCGCTCAAAGAATCGGAGCTGGGAGAATTTCTGTGGAAAGTTGGACAAAATAGGACAACAACCGTCCATTTTCTGACGCTGGAAACGAGAAATGACACCCCCTAATTGGTTTGACAAAGATTTTCCCGACCCATATAATTCGAGGTACTCAGAAAATTGACCTTGTCCCAAGGAGATGATCATGAAACGAGGCAGACTAGTCCTAGGTCTGACAACGCTCCTGTGCTTCCACGCGGCTCCGACCTTCGCCGACGATGTTGCCGAACTCCTGGAATCGATCGTTGTGGACAATTTCGCCAGTCCAGACCAGCGCACCTGGACGGAAAGCGGAATCCAGCTGAAAGATGACCGCCAATGGAAAGTCACAGGTAGCAAATTTGTTACGGCAGATTTCCCCAAGCTGGCCTACGTCGATAGTTACCCCGATGCCTTGAGGAGCAACTATCCCCAGTCGGCCCTGGTGAATGCTGATGGAACCAGCAAGGTCCCGACCGTCAAGAGCCTGGGTGTCTACGCGAAGTTTGATCGGAAGGGCTACAACTACTTTGAGCTCTACCCGGTCAACAAAGACGGGGCTTCAGCGCCCTATTCGCTTCCGGGCATCACCAAGATGATTGACCTCTGGGTCTGGGGTTCGAACTATCGAACGACGCTCGAGATTCACGTTCGTGACTACCGCGGTATCCCCTACGTCCACGATGCTGGCAGCCTGAACTTCCAGGGTTGGAAGAACCTGCGGATCGCCGTTCCTGCGGCCATCCCCCAGACGCAAACCTACCTGCCCACCTACAAGGGCCTGGAACTGACGAAGATCGTCGTCCGGACCGAACCCACCGAACGGGTCGACGGCATCTACGTGTACTTCACCCAATTGAAGACCCTGACCGACATGCATCAGAATCCCTTCGACGGAAAGACGATGCTGAATCCTGATTTCATCAACAAATACTTCCCGGCGACCCCCGACAAGGCAGGTAAATAACTATGAAGCGAACGATACTGTTGATCGCCGGAGCCCTGCTTGTGGCTTCGGGTGCCTTCGCCCAAGCGGCCCCCGCTGCCCAACCGGCCCCCGCCAAGACAGCGACCGATCCCGGTGCCCCCGACGCGACGCTGATTGGTGTGGACAAGGCTCAGCAGGAGCTCAAGGAAGTTTCCATCAGCAAGTTTGAGGATGACGGTTTCTGGACGGCCGACATGATGAAGGATGATGGCTACATCACCCTCAGAAAGTTCGAGGGTTCGCCCGCCGACAAGAAGCCCGTCCAGGGCGAAACCGACGCCCAGATCAAGGAAGGCGACAAGTACGTGTTGGGCGCCAAGGTCCAGCACATCCACCGGGCCGTCACGTCGTTCACGATTTCGCCCACCCGTCCCCTTCAAGTTCCCGGCATTGCCAAGACCATTTCGATTTGGGTCGTGGGCCGCAACGTCAAGCACCAGCTGTACATCCTGATCGACGATCAGTTTGGAAACCGGGCCAAGATTCCGATGGGCGACTTGGCGTTCACGGGCTGGAAGAAGCTGACCGCCGCCATTCCCCCGAACATTCGCCAGACGGACCCCCGGTACCTGAGCAAGACAGGAATCTCCATCGTTTCGCTGCTGGTGGAGACCGACCCGGCGGAGACCTATGGAACCTACTACATTTACTTCGACGATCTTCGGGCCACCACGGACCTCTTCACGGAGAACAACCGGGATCCCGACGACATGATCGACACTTCTTGGTGAGTTCGGTCGCAACGGAAGAGAAAGGCAGTGGGGACCCACTGCCTTTTTTGTTTGGGGAGTCTCCTTGAAGCTGGATTTCTTCTCCACCTTTCAGAACCTCGAGCTGTTTCAGGACCTCCCTCCGGAAGACCTGGAGAAATTCCTGGCCCATTGCCAGGAAGAATCTTTCGGTCCCCAAACCGTCGTGTTCCGCGAAGGTGAGGAGCCCGACAGGTTCTACGTCCTGCTCGACGGTCAGGTCGAGATTTGGAAGGACTACGGCACCGCCGACGCGGATGTGCTGGCCGTCCGGGGACCCGGCGCTTGCTTCGGCGAAATGTCGCTGATCGAAGATCTACCCCGGAGTGCCACCGTTCGGACCGTGGGCGCCGTCAGCTTGGTCTCCTTGGAGCGCCCCCACTTTCGTCAGGTCATCGAGGAAAACCCGCCCATAGCGCTTCTCATCATGCGCACCGTGTCCCACATGGTGAGGGTGAGCAACGAGTCCTTTCAAGACGGACTGCGGCAGAAGAACCAGATGCTCGAGAGGGCCTACGAAGACCTCAAGCGAGCCCAGGACGATCTGGTAAGGTCCGAACGGCTCACGACCCTGGGCAAATTTGCCTCGGTGATCATCCATGACCTTCGAAATCCCCTGTCGGTGGTGAAAGGCTACGCCGAAATGCTGACCCTCTCGACACCCGATGCCCAGCGCACGCCGTTGCTGGCCGGAAAGCTGCTGGCCGAGGCCGAGCGCATCAACCGGATGGTCGAGGAGCTCCTGGACTATTCTCGCGGGCAAATCCGGCTCAACCTCGGCCAAGTGAACCTGGGGGACCTCTTCGAACGGCTCAAGGAGCAGATCAGCCCCGCTCTCGATGCCAGGAAGATCACCCTTGCCATCGACCACGCGGTCACCGAACCTATCCTGGTGGATTCCGACCGCCTCTTCCGCGTTTTGGTGAATTTGGCGGACAACGCCCGAAAGGCCATGCGCCAGGGCGGCAGTCTGACGGTCACTTCCCGGCGGGACGGCGATGGACTTGTGATCGGCGTGACCGACACCGGCGAAGGGATGAGCGTTCAGGTCAGGGAACGGCTCTTCGAACCCTTCTTTTCGGCGTCCAGTTCGGGGGGAACGGGCCTGGGCATGCTGGTGGTTCAGAACGTCGTCGAGGCTCACCGGGGGCGGGTTGAGGTGGAGTCCCAACCTTCCGTGGGAACCACCATCCGGCTGCGACTACCCCTGAACGTCTTGGAGGCTCGATGATGCGGATTGTCCTCGTTCTCTTTGTTCTTGCCCTCGGGGTCCCCGACATCGCCTTTTCCCAAGACGCCCAGACCATCCGAATCACCCACAAGTTCAACTGGCGGCGCTGGGTCGACGACAAGTATCAGGGTCTGGTCTACGGCCACCTGCTGGGGGCGTGGAAACTGACCCCGGGACCCCAGGCGGGCTGGCAGGACGTCGAGGCCCGCTACCAACTGGCTTCGGAATCGCGGCGCGATAACGCCCTGACCGAAAAGCCCATCTCGTCGGAACTTCAGGCTCGGTTTCGGATCGACCCGAAGGGGAACGCCTCGGGCTTTGAGGGAGACGGAGTTCCCCTCTATCGAAATTTCCCCGGCCCCCTGCCCTCTGACGTCAGTCCTGGGACCCATTGGACCGGAACGGGTTTTCTGGTGTCCGATTTCCTGGGGACAGGGACGACGACCAGGATCCCTATTTTGGTGGACTACCAGCTATTGGGCCCGGCGGACTATTTTGGAACGCCCGTGATCCAAGTGAGAACCCAGTACGCCCTCCGCTACCGGGCCGGCGACGATCCCTCCGGTGACCCGACCTTGGCCAAAGGAGAGGGCACCCACGTGGGCACCGTCACCTACGACCAGAGTTCCCATCGGGTTCTCCTCATCCGCGAAACGGCCCAGGAGAGCTTCTGGACCACCAAGGGAAACACCCGCCGGAACGACGGAATTCTGCTGACCTTCCTCGAAGGAATGCCAGTGTTGCAAACAGAAACCTTGGTCAAATCCCTGAAGGAGACCCTCGATGAGAAGCTTCGTCCGGATCCGCAGACGGACCCCGCAAAACCGCTGGCTCCCGACGTAAAGGTCGAGGCCGATCCCCGGGGCGTGAAACTGACCCTGGAAAATCTGAGGTTCGTGGCCGATCAGGCCGTTTTGCTACCGGGAGAGGACACGCGCTTGGCGACTATTTCTGACCTTCTGAAGACTGTACCCACCCGAAATCTTCTCGTCATTGGGCACACCGCGAACGTGGGAACCCAGGAGAGCCAGGACCAGCTTTCTGTCGACCGAGCCCTGGCCATCGTCGAAAAGCTGAAGGCCGCAGGAATCCCGCCCCAGAGGCTCCTCTACGAGGGTCGCGGCGGCCGCGAACCGGTGACGTCGAACGCCACCGAGGCTGGCCGGGCCCAGAACCGGCGGGTCGAGATCGTCATCCTCGACCAATAGCGGACGGCCGGGGAAGCCCCACCAAACGCTCGAAATTCTGCCTGATCACCTCGAGGAATTCCAACAGGGGAAGTCCCCGAAGGTCGGCCAGGACCCGGGCCGTGAGTCCGGCGTTCTTCGGCTGATTCGGCTTGCCCCGGACGGGCTGGGGAGCGAGGTACGGAGAGTCGGTTTCCACCAGAATTCGGTCCAGGGGAGCCCATGCAGCCACCTCTCGCAGGGTCTGGGCCGAGGGGTAGGTCACGTTGCCGGCGAAGCTCAGCCAGAATCCACGGTCCAGGGCCTGCCGGGCGAAGGTCTTGTCCGACGAGAAACAATGCTGGATGCCGGGGTCCCTCCATTGGACGGCGTCGAGATCCTCGACCAGTTCCCGGTCGGCCTCGCGGTTGTGAATGATCACAGGCAACCGGTGGGCCTGGGCCAGGGACAATTGCCGGCGGAAGAGGTCACGCTGGCGGGCTTCAGTCTCGCGGCCCCGGTACCAGTCCAGGCCCATCTCTCCTACGGCAAGGCAGCGGGGATGGGACACCTGGTTCTCCAGTTCGTGCCAATTCTGCTCAGAGGCGGCTTCGGAGGGGTGGATACCGGCGCTCAGCCAAAGCCGAGGTTCGGCCTCCGCCCATGCCACCCGCCGGTCCCATTCGAGGGTGTCGACCGCCACATCAAGGGCCCAGAGGCCCCCACACGCGAAGAAGTCCTCGAGCGCCCCCTGTGGGTCGAGACCCTTGCGCTCCATAGAGAGGAGGTGGAGGTGGCTGTCCACGAGGCCTGGAAACTCCTTCATCTTGCCCAATCGCCTCCTGGTCGGGTATTGTAACCAAGTCGCCGGGGTGGTGAAATAGGTAGACACACGGGACTTAAAATCCCTCGGCTGGAAACGGCCGTGCCGGTTCAAGTCCGGTCCCCGGCAGGGAATGCCCATCGCCACGCGTTGTCCAGGAGCCGCCATGAAAGCCCGTATTTCCCTCCTGTTGCTCTGCCTGCCCCTTCTCGCCTTTGCCCAGCCGATTGTCCTCAAGGGTCCCCACTATGCGGTGACCAGCTGGGCCGGTCCCGAGGCTGGAAAGGCGACCCTGGGCCTCATGGAAGGCCTACTCGTCCGGTACAACAGCGTGTTTCTCTTCGACGTCAGCAGGACCAAGAATCCTTGGAATGTCGTGGTTTACAGTTCCAAAGAAGAGGCCGAGGCGGCCCTGGCGGGCCAGACCACGCGGTTGAAGGACTTCGTGTACCTGGAGTACGCCGACCCAGCCAAGAGCCAACTGGTCGCTTGGGTCTCGGCGGACGGCCTGGGCACCGACCAGGTTCGGTCCCTGGCGTTTCAGGGATTCTACCAGTTTCTGTGGACGTTCATTCCCCACCCCCCCGCTTGGATAGAAATCGGCTTGGCCAACGTGTTCTGGAATTCCCAGTGGGATGGGACAACCGTTACACCCAACCCGGACCTCCCCCTGCTGGAAGCGTTGCAAAAGAAGTGGTCCGAAAAGGCCCCCGACGTGGCTAGTTTGCTATCGGCACCCTCGGGTTCCCTGGGCAGCGACAACGATCGGGACCTGGAGGCCTGGGGACTGGCAGCCTTTCTTCTGGAGACCCCTGAGCCCTCGTACGCCCGTCTCTTGGGGGCGGCCTTGGCGGAGCTATCACCAACGGCGACCGAAGAGGTCAACCGAACCGCCGTGGGAAAGAGGTTTCAGGCTTCCAAGGATCTAACCGTCTTGGGTGCCGATGTGCAAGCCTTCTGGAAGGCCCGGTTGGGCTTTGCCCAGCGCTTGGCCGAGGGTAACGCCCAGTACGCCGCCAACGATTTGGCGGGGGCTCGCAGGTCTTTCCAAGAAGCTCTGAACCTGCGGCCCAAGGACAACGGCGCCCGGTACCTCTGCGGCCTGACAGCCTACGAGTCCAAAGACTACACTGCGGCCGAGGCGTACTTCGCCCAGGTCGACGGTAAGTCGCTGCCCCCGGGGCTCCTGGCCTACGCCCGGGGGCTGACCGCCTTCGCCCTCAAGAACAACCCCGACGCCAAGACCTGGCTAGAGCAGGCCAAGGCCGAAGACGCGGCAACTTACGAAAAACTGGTGGCCCCTGTCCTGGAGCTGATTAAGTAGGAACCCGAACGGGGGGGCTCAACTACCCCTGCCGTTTGGATTTCACGAGTCGGTGGAAGTCCATGATGTTCTTCACGATGATCTTTCCCTGCTGAATCTCCACCCGCCTCTGGTTGGCGAACTGCTTGAGGACCTCGCTGGCCTTGGCCGGCGAGATGCCCGCCCAGTGGGCAATGTCGTCGACCGAGTTCGCGAAGTTCCTCGTGTTGTCGGTCGGGTCGATGGGCCGGGGTCCGTTCTCGTCGAGCATGAGAAACACGTCGGCCACCCGGGCCTGGATATCGTCGAGGGTGAGGATCATGAACCGGCGCTTCTGATCGTAAATCCTTTTTGAGAAAAGCTTTAGCAGGTTCAGAACGATTTGAGGCTGTCCCTGCATGAGCACTTCAAAATTGGCGCGGTTGAATTCAAGAAGCTTGACGTCGGTGAGGGCTATGGTCGTGGCGCTCCGGGGGGCCTCCTCAAGGAGGGCCATCTCCCCGAAGAACTCTCCGGGGTTGAGGATGTCGAGGGTCTTCTCCAGGTCGCCGACGATCTTAACGATCTTCACCTTGCCGCTCTGGATCAGGTAGAACGCGTCGCCAGGCTCAAATTCACAGAAAATGATGTCCCCGGCCCTCTTGGTGATGGCAAAGCGGTTGAATACCGAAAGATCCAGGCTCATCCGGCCACCCCTTCGAGTTCTTTGAGAGCCTTGCGGGTCTTCACGGCCACGGGTTCGTCTTCACCGGCGAGGTTGAGGATCTTCGTGTAGAAATTTCGGGCCCACGTATTGTCATTTTTCCCTTGATAGGACCGCCCGATAAAGTAGAGCGCGTCCTTGAGGTCGGGATGCTTGGGATACTTCTGAATGAGGCCCGTCAGGTGCTTGATGGCCTCGTCGTATTTGGTCAAAAACACGAGGCAACGGCCCATCTCAAACTCGGCCTTGGCGCTGTGCTCAGGGTCAGCGTTGGTGGTGACGATCTTCTGGAAGATCTTGAAGGCGTCGAGGTACTTCTCCTGGTTGGCCAGGGCAACGGCCTCAAAGAAGCCCTTCGCCGACACTGTCTCAGCGGGGGCGGCGGGGGCCGCAGCCGCAGCTGGGGCAGCGGTTGGAGGCGCGAAGTCGGGTTCGTCATCGGCCCCCGCTGCCGCAAACATGGCCGTGCTGTCAAACTTTGACGCCCCCTGACCCGCCTTTCGGGCCATGTCGGAAGCCTCGGCGGCGTAGCGACCCGAGGGGTAGAGGGTGAGGTAGCGGGCCAAGGCATGGATGGCCGACTTGTACTGACGGTTGGTGAAGTAGTACTCGCCGATGGAGAAGAGACCTTCCTCGGCGTCCTTGGTCGACCCCTTCCCGATCAGGTTTTGCACCTTGCCGTGCATTCGCCTCAGCTGGTTGGAGAAGACCTTGAGCATCTTCATGATGATGCGCGTGTTGGCGAGGACAAGCTGTTCAAACTCGGGAACCGTGAAGACGAGAACTTCCGAGTCCGAGAGGACCAACGCGGTTTCGTCCCGGGGGTACCGACCGAGGGCACTCTTGACGCCAAAAAACTCACCTGGCGCGACGAGCTCGTTGATCTCTTCCTTGGTTTCGATGTCGTTGGTTTTGGACAAAACCTTGCCACCCTTCAAGATGAAGATCTTGTCCCCAACGTCGCCCTGGAAGTAAATCACCGAGCTAGATTTGTACTGGGTGGCTTTGGGCACAGAACCTCCCTGGCGGCTGGATACCGTTTTCAGGATAATTCCCACAGAAGGGGACTGTCAACCTCCGTCAAAAACATTTAGACTGCATCCATGGTTGACCTCCACTCCCATTCCACGGCCTCGGATGGGCGCCTCAGCCCCACGGATTTGGTCGCCCTGGCGGCCCGCCGGGGGCTGTCGGCGTTGGCCCTGACCGACCACGACACGGTGGCGGGACTGGACGAGGCCCAGCGCGCCTGTCAGACCCAGGGCCTCACCCTGGTCCCGGGGATCGAGCTGGAAGTGGAGTCAGATTCGGGAGAATTCCACATGCTGGGCCTGGGGCTCCGGCAGTGGGAGACGGGCTGGGTGGCCGGGCTGGACAAGCTCCAGTCCCTCCGGGACGACCGAAACCGCCGGATCTTCGGCAAGATGACCGAGGCCGGCATCCGGGGCGACTACGAGGAAGTGCTGGCCCTGGCCCAAGGCGGACAGGTGGGACGGCCCCACTTTGCGCGGTTCCTCGTGGCCCGGGGAAAGGTCAAGACCATCCAGGACGCCTTCACCCACTTTCTGGGCCGAGGCCAGCTCTTCTACGAAAAGAAGGCCGGCCTCCCCGTG